>NZ_RZSN01000018.1:0-57162 GCF_003997315.1 Mesorhizobium sp. M1A.F.Ca.IN.020.04.1.1 | reverse complement strand
TTCCCGCGGCGCCGAGGTGACGACCGCCCAGCGCTCCGGCGGCAGCGACTTGAGAAACGCCACAGCACCCGGAATCGGAACGATGCCCTCGAGGTCGGCCGCCTCGGCCTCGAGCAGCGCATCGGCTTCCACGACGGGATCGACGCCGGGAAGCTTCAGCGCGGCGATGGTCTCGATCGCGCGCTTGCCGTGGATAGTCGGCAGGAAGCTCGCGACGTCGAGGCCGTGACGGCGAGCCCACTTGGTCCACACGCGTTCCGCCGCGGCGATCGAATTGAGGACCGTGCCGTCCATGTCGAAAAGGAAAGCGGCGAACTTTCTGCCTGGGAACATCGGATATCCTGGGGGAATCGTTTTCGGGGAGCGCGAAACGCACCGCTATCCTAACCTCCGAAGCGGAGCCTGCAAAGGCGCATGCCGGCATTTCGACTCGCCGCCGGAACAACGCTCCTCATTGCGGCGTTCTCCAACCAGTCTTGCAAGACCACCAATAAGGGCAAGACCACCAACAAGGGGAAGTGATGCTGATCAGGCTCGGCTACGAACTCGCCATCGAATGCGATGCCGCGACGCCGATCATCGCGCTTCTCGACATCCACCCGGATCGCCATGCCGACATCAAGCGGCAGAGGCGCTTTCTCACCTCGCCTTCGGTGCCGACGACCACCTATCGCGACAGCCATGGCAATATCTGCCGCCGCTTCACGGTGCCGGCCGGCGGTTTCCGCATCCTCTTTGATGGGGTGGTCGAGGACAGCGGCGAGGCCGACGAGATCAACACGCTGGCGCGCGAAATGCCGGTGGCGGAGCTGCCGGACGAGGTGCTCGTCTACCTGCTCGGCAGCCGCTATTGCGAAACCGATCACCTCAGCAACCTCGCCTGGGAGCTGTTCGGCCACCTGCCGCCCGGCTGGGCGCGCGCGCAGGCGATCGTCGACTATGTCCATAGCCGGCTTTCGTTCGGCTACGGCTATGCCCGCGCCACCCGCACGGCGGCGCAGGCGCATGAGGAGCGCGTCGGCGTTTGCCGCGACTTCGCGCATCTCGCGATAGCGCTCTGCCGCGCGATGAACATTCCAGCGCGCTATGTGAACGGCTATCTCGGCGACATCGGCGTGCCGGCCGATCCGGCGCCGATGGATTTCTCAGCCTGGATGGAAGTGTTCCTCGACGGGAAATGGTACGCGTTCGATCCGCGCCACAATCGTCCAAGGATCGGCCGCGTCGTGATCGCGCGCGGCCGCGACGCCACCGACGTGCCGCTGCTGCACAGCTTCGGCCCGCATCGGCTTACCCTGTTCAAGGTGTGGACCTATGAGCAGCAAGGCAATCTGTTCAAGCCGCCGCATCACGGCATCGACAGGACCGCGAGCGCCCAGATGCTCGCGTAAGCCAGGCGGCTGTTTCACTGCGGCGCCAGCACCAGCGCTGACCCGCTTTGGCACAGGCGCACTGTGCCGAAGCGGGAAGGGCCGCAATGGCTCCGCCACTCATGGTAAGCGCTTTATGAACGGCATTTCCCTATTGTGTTTCCATTTACCCGCCATTCACCTTCCTGTCTGCCGTGTTCCAGCAGAAACAATGAGTTAGCTGTCGCTCCGCGCTTTCGAACAGAAGGGTGGCCGTGTCTGGCCGAAATCCTGCAGCGCTTCCGTTGAGCGGCACCGAAGCCGCAGCAGGCGAGGGTGACGATGCGGCAGTTGAAAGGTCTCGCTCGTGGGGTGGACGGCTTTGCGCGGGATCGCGGAGGCAATTTCGCGGTTCTGTTTGGGGCTGCCGCATCGGTGCTGGCGCTGGGGGTGGGATTCGCAGTCAATATCGCGCAGGTCTACAATGCGAGATCGAGTCTGCAGAGCGTCGTCGATGCCGCTGTGACCTCGACGGCACGCGATCTCACCCTTGGTGTCATCAAGGAAGCCGATGCCGACGCGTCGGTACAGGCATTTCTCGACGCCAACAGCGCGGCCGGCATCCTGCAGGCCAAACAGATCGTGCTCGACAAGCTCACCATCGACAGGACATCGAAGACCGTGCAGGTGAATGCGCATGCCGATGTCGGCCTCTATTTTCCGCTGTTCAGCGTTGGCGATATGCACCGTGTCGGCGCCTCGACCACCGCGCTCTATTCAGACAAGAAGATCGAGGTGGCGCTGATGCTCGACATCACCGGCTCCATGGCGGCCAACAAGCGCGCCAAGACCAATAAGATCGGCGACCTGCAGGCGGCCGCGTCGCAGACGGTCAAGGATCTCCTGGGACAGAACCGGGATCCCAGCGAGCCTCGGGTCCGGGTGGCGATCGTCCCCTATGCCGAGGCCGTCAACACTGGCGGCCTCGCCGACACCGTCTTCGTCGAGACGTCGGCCGGACCGAAGCTGCCGCCGCCGATCGATGCGCCGCTTTCCATTTCCGTGACGACCGCGCCTGACAAATGCGCCACCGAGCGCAAGGACAAGGACGGCTATGCCGATTATTCGTCGGATGGCCCGTATACGCTGAGGCAGGACAACAATGGCAGGACCTATCAGGCCAAGGTCAACCGCGACTACCGCATGAAAGTGTGTCCATCCGCGGCTCTGGTTCCGCTGACGGCCGATCAGAACACGCTGCTCACGGCCATCGGTCATTTCCAAGCTGCGGGCGTGACGGCAGGTGGGATTGCCGCGCAATGGGGCTATTACATGCTTTCGCCGTCCTGGCGTTCGGCCATCGCCGATGCCCGCCTGGGCGCGGGTCCGGCGAATTTCGATCCGAAGAAAGTGGCAAAGATCGCCATCCTGATGACGGATGGCCAGTTCAACACCGCCTTTGCCCGCGGGCGCGGCACGTCCGCGTCCGACGACGAGGGCCGGAGGTCGCGCGCCAATGCCGAAGCCATTTGCGAGAATATGAAGCACGACGGCATAGAGGTTTTCACCATCGGCTTCGATCTCAACGATCCGTCGATGACGACGACCGAGAGGGATCAAGCGAGATCCGTATTGAAGGACTGTGCGACCGACGACACGTCGTCGCTGAAGCATTTTTACGAGGCCGCCACGGGCACCGAACTGTCAGATGCCTTCGATCAGATCACCCGCAATATCGAGAAGCTCACCATCAATCGCTGATCCACAGGTCAGCCCGCAGAAGGAAAAGGCCGCCGCTTCTTGACGAAGCAGGCGGCCTTCCGTGTTTCCGTCCATGACGCGGCCCCTGGCGGCGACCCCTTCGGGTCACCTGCCGCGCGTCTCGCGCCTTAACGGGAAGACTGCTTCCCGGAAGTGCAATCCGCTGAGCTCACGTTATGGAAAACGAAATCACTCGACATCGGATCACCTCCTTTCGGTTTGTTGAACACAGCCAAATGATGGGGTGCGTCGCGGCAAAAGACAAGATGACGCAACGGAATGGCCGTGCATCGGGCGAGGATCATCCTCGCGCGATGCTTTTTCGCAACAGATCGGGATTGCGGTCGACAGGCCGGTAGACGACAGTGGCGCTCGAGGGCGGTGTTTCGCCTATCGGGAGGTGGGAATGGACGCCGCCGACAGAGCCGCGCGGATCGTACGCAGGGTCGTCGAGACGTTGAAGCCGGGTTTTGCGGTCAGGCTTTGGACCGGCGAGCGGATCGGGCCCGCCGACGGTCCGGTGCTTGCCATCAACGATCAGGACATCGTCTGGCAACTGCTGCGGCGTCCTGCCTTCTCGACGCTTGTCGAGATGTGGATTTCCAAGACCGTCGACATCGAAGAGGGCACGCTGTTCGACTTCTACGCCGTGCCCTCGCAGGGCAGGCTCAAGACGAAGCTCAGATCATTGCCCAAGCTGGAGATCCTGCGCGACCTCCCGGTAGTGCTGTTCTCGCGAAAACAGATGACGGCGCGCAGCGACCTCTCCGGCCGCAACCCTTATGTCAGCGGGTCGAACAAGGAAGCGATCCAGCATCACTACGACATCTCGAATGCCTTCTACCGGCTCTTCCTTGACGAGCGCATGGTCTATAGCTGCGGCTATTTCAAGGATTTCGCCAACGGCATCGACCAGGCGCAAGTCGACAAGCTCGACCATATCTGCCGCAAGCTCAGGCTGAAGCCCGGCGAAAGGCTGCTCGACATCGGCTGCGGCTGGGGCGCGATGCTGATCCATGCGGCGAAGCATTACGGCGTCGTCGGCCATGGCGTCTCGCTGTCGCGGGCCCAGACGGAGCTTGCCCGCGAGCGCATCCGCGCCGAGGGTCTCGAGGACCGTATCACCATCGAGATCAAATCCTACGCCGAGCTCTCCGGCACGTTCGACAAGATATCGTCCATCGGCATGTTCGAGCATCTGGGTATTGCCAATCACGACGCCTACTTTTCGGCCGTCCATCGTCTGCTCAAGCCCGGCGGAATCTATCTGCACCACGCCATCACCAGGCGCAGCAAGGGCGACATCCGCAAGACGTTGCGCAAGGGCCCGGAATACAAGGCGCTGATCAAATACATCTTCCCAGGTGGAGAGCTCGACACGATCGGCATGACGCTCGGCAATCTCGAGGCGCGTGGCTTCCTCGTCCATGATGTCGAGAACCTTCGCGAGCATTATCAGCGCACCTGCCGGCTGTGGGCCGAGCGTCTCCATGCGCGCTTCGACGAGGCGATCGCCGAGGTCGGCGAGGCGAAAGCGCGGCTATGGCTGCTCTATCTCACCGGCTGCTCGATCGCCTTCGAACGCGCCTCGGCGCAGATTTTCCAGACCGTCGCCACCAAGCGCGCGCGGGGACCAAGCGTCCTGCCGCCGACGCGTGAAGATTTGTACCGGTAGGGACAAGGCAGGTCAGGCGAACCGCACTTCCGCGCCGATCTCGACGCGTGCCGGCCGGTCGACGGTGCAATAAACGCCGATATTGTGGGCGTTGTAGCGGACCAGGTTGCGCAGGATGCCGGGGTCGTTGTCGAAGCCGTCCTGGGCGATGATGGTGAAGCCGCAGCGGCGGCAGGGCTCGGAGATCGTGAGCAACAGATCGCCGATCGCGAGCTTGCGGCCGAGCCATTCCGTCTCCGGGAAGGAGCCTTCGACCGGCTCCATGTCGACGACGATGTTGGGGCGAAAGCGGCGCGAATCTGGCACGCCTTGCGGATGCAGCGCCTTCAGCCGCGCCAGCGAGGCGGTGGTGAGCAGATGGATCGGCGTCCTGCTGTATCGCTCGGCCGTGAGCGGGCCGGCATAGCCCGGCGCGTGCTCGCGGAAGTAAGGCCGGATCGAGGCGTCGAAGCCAAGAAATCCGGAAAGAACCCGGTCGCTTTCCGGGTCGGGCGCCGGCAGCCAGTCGCCGCCGGGCACGGCCACTTCGAGCCGGCGGTCTTCGGTCAGCCGGGTGCGGATCAGCGGCACCTTGTGCCATTTCGGTCCGCGGTCCGGCCTGGCGATCTCGCCATCCGACGCATCGACCAGGCCGAACAGCCGGTCGCCGTCGACAGTCGACGTGCCGACGGAGATGGCGTCCAGCCGCTCGCCGGCAAGCGAGCTCGCCGGATAGCGCCATAGCTGGCTGACGGTGCCGAGTGCGGCCTGCGCGTTCATCAGGCCCTTTTATTCTGCCGGTTGGCAACGAGATCGTCGACCACGGCGGGATCGGCGAGCGTCGAGGTGTCGCCCAGCGCGCCGTAATCGTCCTCGGCGATCTTGCGCAGGATGCGCCGCATGATCTTGCCTGAACGGGTCTTGGGCAGGCCCGGCGCGAACTGGATCTTGTCGGGCGTTGCGATGGCGCCGATCTCCTTGCGGACATGGGCGACAAGCTCCTTGCGCAGATCCTCGCTCGACGTCGTGCCGGACATCAGCGTGACGTAGCAGTAGATTCCCTGACCCTTGATATCGTGCGGATAGCCGACGACGGCGGCTTCCGAGACCTTGTCGTGGCTGACCAGCGCCGATTCAACTTCCGCCGTGCCCATGCGGTGGCCTGAAACGTTGATGACGTCGTCGACGCGGCCGGTGATCCAGTAGTAGCCGTCGGCGTCACGGCGGCAGCCGTCGCCGGTGAAGTATTTGCCCTTGTAAGTCGAGAAATAGGTCTGCACGAAACGGTCGTGATCGCCATAGACGGTGCGCATCTGGCCGGGCCAGGAATCGGTGATGCAGAGATTGCCGTCGGCCGCGCCTTCCAGCACCTTGCCTTCGCCATCGACCAGCTGCGGCTTGACGCCGAAGAAGGGCCGTGTCGCCGAGCCGGCCTTAAGGTCGGTGGCGCCCGGCAGCGGCGTGATCAGGATGCCGCCGGTCTCGGTCTGCCACCATGTGTCGACGATCGGCACCTTGGCGTTGCCGACGACGTTGAAATACCACTCCCAGGCTTCCGGATTGATCGGCTCGCCGACCGTGCCCAGCACGCGCAGCGACTTGCGCGAGGTCTTCTTCACATGGGAATCGCCGGCGCCCATCAGGGCGCGCAGCGCCGTCGGCGCGGTGTAGAAGATGTTGACCTGGTGCTTGTCCACGACTTCCCAGAAGCGCGACTGCGACGGGTAGTTCGGCACGCCCTCGAACATCAGCGTCGTGGCGCCGTTGGCCAAAGGGCCATAGACGATGTAGCTGTGGCCGGTGACCCAGCCGACATCGGCGGTGCACCAGTAGATGTCGCCGTCATGGTAATCGAAGACATACTGGTGCGTCATCGAAACATAGACGAGATAGCCGGCGGTGGTGTGCAGCACGCCCTTCGGCTTGCCGGTCGAGCCCGATGTGTAGAGGATGAACAGCGGGTCCTCCGCCTTCATCTTCTCGGGTTTGCAGTCGGCCTTAACGGTCGCGGCCTCATCGTGGTACCAGACGTCGCGGCCCGGCACCCAGCCGGTCTTGCCGCCGGTGCGTCGCATCACCACCACTTTTTCCACCTTGGTGCCGGCCTTGGCGGCGATGTCGATGGCCTTGTCGGTGTTGTCCTTCAGCGCAATCGGCTTGCCGCCGCGCAGGCCCTCGTCGGCGGTGATGACGATGGTCGACTTGCAGTCGTCGATGCGGCCGGCCAGCGCATCGGGCGAGAAGCCGCCGAAGACGACCGAATGGATGGCGCCGATACGCGTGCAGGCAAGCATCGCGTAAGCCGTTTCGGGAATCATCGGCATGTAGATGGTAACGCGGTCGCCCTTCTTGACGCCGTGCTTCTTCAGGACATTGGCGAAGCGGCAGACATGCGCATAGAGCTCGTTGTAGGTAATCTTCCTATCATCGTAAGGGTTGTCGCCTTCCCAGATGATGGCGGTCTGGTTGCCGCGCTTCTTCAGATGCCGGTCGATGCAGTTGTAGGAAACATTGGTCTGGCCGTCCTCGAACCACTTGATCGAGACCTTGCCGTCGAAGGAAGTGTTCTTGACCTTGGTGAAGGGCTTGAACCAGTCGATGCGCTTGCCGTGCTTGCCCCAAAACTTGTCTGGGTTCTTCACGCTGTCGGCATACCATTTGAGATAGGTGTCGTTGTCGATCAGCGCGTTTTTCTTCCACGCCGGCTGGACGCGGTGGACATGGACATCGGACATTTTCTAGCTTTCCTCCGAAATCGTTCCGCCGGCTTGATGTGCCGACGGCATCACGGCGAAGCAGCCGTGAATTCGCGGCATTATTAACAGTTCCGCCGTGACGGCAACATTAGACGTTGGATTCGCGCGGCGGGATGACGCAGGGGCAAGTGCAAACGCCTGTCAGCACTCTCGCCATAGGGCTGCTAACCATCTGTTTTTCCGATGGAAAACTTGGGTCTGATGTGCGAAAATCAATAGACGGTTAAGCAACGAGGCGCAGAGTTTCGCGTTGGGAGGAAAGGAGAATCAACTGAGGACGGCAATGCGCCATCATCTCGAAATGGACTTGATGCTCAGCGGCTATGGGCTGACCACAGCCAAGATCCTTTATCACTTCCCAGACCATCCACATCTGCTGCAAAGCTATATCTGGCAGGATTACGACATCGCGCCGGAGTTTCCGGTGCTGATCCGCTTCATCGAATTCTGGAAGACCAAGCTCGACGGCCCGCTGCATTCGGTGACGTACACGCACCAGAAGCTGATCGCGCCGAACGAGTGGCGGAAAGTGGACGGGGAGTTCGTGCTGCACTGAGCGGCGCAGAGGTTCTCTGTACGTCGAATGTTGGCGGAAACGCCCATCACTCGTCATCCGCGGGCTTGGTAGGAACGGCCCGGTTCGTTTCAAGCGCCGGCGGAAGCGTTATCGTTCGATTGTCGGGTCGGTAACAAGATCGCTGCCAGCGTGTCGAGGCGCTTAGCGACTGCCGAAGATTGCCGAGCCCAGCCTGACACCGGTCGCGCCGAAGGCGATCGCGGTCTCGTAATCGCCGGACATGCCCATCGAGAGCATTGCGACGCCGGCCTCGCGGGCGATCTTTTCCAAAAGCGCGAAATGCGGGCCGGGATTCTCGTCCGCCGGCGGGATGCACATGAGGCCCTCAATGGCGAGGCCGTGCACCTCGCGGCAGCGTTTGACGAAAGCGACGGCGTCGCGCGGCTCGATGCCGGCCTTCTGCGGCTCGGAACCGGTGTTGACCTGGACATAGAGTTTCGGCGCCCGGCCTTGCCTGGCGGTCTCCTTGGCAAGCTCGGCGGCGATCTTCTCGCGATCGACGGTCTCGATGACATCGAAAAGCGCCACCGCTTCCTTCGTCTTGTTGGATTGCAGCGGCCCGATCAGGTGCAGCTCGATGTCGGGAAACGCCGCTTTCAGCGCCGGCCATTTACCTTGAGCTTCCTGCACGCGGTTCTCGCCGAAAACACGCTGGCCCGCCTCGATGACCGGGCGGATATCTTCGGCCGCGAAGGTCTTCGAGACCGCAACCAGCATGACGGCGCCGGGCTCACGCTTTGCCTCGCGTTCGGCGCTTGCGATCTTCGCCTTGACCGCGCGAAGCTGTTCGACGGGGCTCGTCATGTCCATACCTGCCCATAGTTTTAGCACCAACGCCGGATCGCCACAGTTGACGGGTCTGGCAATCCATGGTGAACACCGCGACGACATTGTCTCGGCTGCCGGCCTTGCCCAGCGCCGCGCACCCGCTTTTAAGTGAAAAACATTCGATGGCAACCGAACGATACAATCCGCGCACGTCAGAGCCCAAATGGCAAAAGGCCTGGGCCGAAAAGAAGCTGTTCGAGGCCAGGAACGAGGACCCGAAGCCGAAATACTACGTGCTCGAGATGTTCCCTTATCCCTCGGGGAAGATCCATATCGGCCACACCCGCAACTATACGATGGGCGACGTCGTCGCGCGCTACAAGCGGGCCAAGGGCTTCAACGTGCTGCACCCGATGGGTTGGGACGCCTTCGGCATGCCGGCCGAGAACGCAGCGATGCAGAACAAGGTCCATCCCAAGGACTGGACCTACGAAAACATCGCCGTCATGCGCGAGCAGCTCAAGATGATGGGCCTGTCGCTCGACTGGGCGCGGGAGTTCGCCACATGCGACGTCGACTACTATCACCGCCAGCAGATGCTGTTCCTCGACTTCGTCGAGAAGGGGCTGGTGACGCGCAAATCGTCCAAGGTCAACTGGGACCCGGCAGACATGACGGTGCTCGCCAACGAGCAGGTCATCGACGGCCGCGGCTGGCGCTCGGGCGCGCTGGTCGAGCAGCGCGAGTTGACGCAGTGGTTCTTCAAGATCACCGATTTCGCGCAGGACCTGCTGGATTCGCTCGGCCGTCTCGACGAATGGCCTGAAAAGGTCAAGCTGATGCAGCATAACTGGATCGGCCGCTCGGAAGGGCTGCTGATCCGCTGGCCGCTGGCGGCTGCAAGCTCTGCCAAGATCGGCGGCGACATGCATGAGCTGGAAGTCTACACGACCAGGCCGGACACCATCTTCGGTGCCTCCTTCATGGCGGTCGCGGCGGATCATCCGCTGGCCAAACAAGCCGCCGAGAACAATCCGGCGCTGGCCAAGTTCATCGACGAGGTCCGCCATATGGGCACCTCGGTGGCGGCGCTTGAGACGGCCGAAAAGAAGGGTTTCGATACCGGCATCCGCGTCGTCCATCCTTTCGACGACAGTTGGACGCTGCCTGTCTATGTCGCGAATTTCGTGCTGATGGAGTATGGCACGGGCGCCATCTTCGGCTGCCCGTCGGGCGATCAGCGCGACCTCGACTTCGCCAACAAATACGGCCTGCCCGTAGTCCCGGTAGTGATGCCGGAAGACGGCGACGCCAAGACCTTCCAGATCATCGAGGAGGCCTATGTCGACGACGGCGTGATGATCAATTCGCGCTTCCTCGACGGCATGGAGCCGCAGCGCGCGTTCGACGAGGTGGCGAAGCTGCTCGAACAGAGGACGATCGGCGGCCGGCCGATGGCAGAGCGCAAGGTGAATTTCCGCCTGCGCGATTGGGGCATCTCGCGCCAGCGCTACTGGGGCTGCCCGATCCCGATGATCCACTGCGAGGCCTGCGGCGTGGTGCCGGTGCCGAAGGCCGATCTGCCGGTGAAACTGCCTGACGACATCGAGTTCGACCGTCCGGGCAATCCGCTCGATCGGCATCCGACATGGCGTCACGTGAAATGCCCGCAATGCGGGCGCGACGCGCGGCGCGAGACCGACACGATGGATACGTTCGTCGATTCGTCGTGGTATTTCGCGCGCTTCACCGCCCCCTGGGCAAACGAGCCGACCGAGCCGAAGGCGGCGGACGAGTGGCTGGCGGTGGACCAGTATATCGGCGGCATCGAGCACGCGATCCTGCATCTGCTCTATTCGCGCTTCTTCACACGTGCCATGCGCGAGACCGGCCATTTGAACCTCGCCGAGCCGTTCAAGGGCCTGTTCACGCAAGGCATGGTGGTGCACGAGACCTACCGCGTCGGCGGTCCGTCGACAAATGGGCGCTGGCTGTCGCCGAGCGAGGTCAGGATCGAGGACGCCGGCGGCAAGCGCCGCGCCATCGAGATCGCGACCGGCGAGGAAGCGACGATCGGCGCGCTCGAGAAGATGTCGAAATCGAAGAAGAACACGGTGAGTCCGGAGGAGATCACCGACGGCTACGGGGCCGATACCGCGCGCTGGTTCATGCTGTCGGACTCGCCGCCGGAGCGCGACGTCGAATGGACCGACGAAGGTGCCGCCGGCGCGCATCGCTTCGTGCAGCGCGTCTGGCGCCTGGTGCAGATCGCGGCCGAACAGCTTGCCGACGTGAAGCCGGCCGCGGCGAGCGAAGGCGAGGCAGGTGCCGTTTCCAAGGCCGCGCACAAGATCCTTAAGGCGATCGGCGAGGACATCGAGAAGCTCGGCTTCAACCGAGCTATCGCCCGCATCTACGAGCTTGCCAATGCGCTGGCCGTGCCGCTCAACGACGTCGCCGAAGGCAAGGCTGACGCGGCGCTGAAGGGCGCCTGCCGCGAGGCCGTCGAGATCCTGGTGCATGTGATCGCGCCGGTGATGCCGCATCTGGCCGAGGAATGCTGGGAGGCGTTGGGCGGCACCGAGATGGTCGCCGAACGGCCTTGGCCTGCCTACGATCCGGCCCTAGTCGTCGACAACGAGATCATGCTGCCGGTGCAGGTCAACGGCAAGAAGCGCGGGGATTTGACAATTGCCCGCGACGCGGATCAAGGTGCCGTCGAAAAGGCGGTGCTGGCTCTCGACTTCGTGCAGAAAGCGCTCGATGGTAAAGCCCCGCGCAAGGTGATCATCATCCCGCAGAGGATCGTCAATGTCGTTGCCTGATCCGGAAAAGTCACAGGCGGCGCGTTTGCTGCGTCGCGCTGCTCTCAGCGGCCTGATCGCCTCGCTGGCACTGGTCTCCGCCTGCACGGTGCGGCCGCTCTATTCCAGCGCGCCGCTCACCGCCGGGTCGCAGGTCGGGGCCGCTGCCGAGCTGGCCTCGATATCGATCAAGCCGGTCAGCACGCGCCCTGCGCAGCAGGTGCGCAACAACCTGATCTTCGCTTTCGGCCAGGGCTCGGGCGAGCCGGCATCGCCTGCCTATACGCTCGACCTCGGCGTCACCGAGCTTGTCGAGTCGGCGGCCATCGTTCAGGTGCAGACCGAAGAGGACGAGCCGACGGCCGGCACCGTGACCCTCACCGCCAATTATGTGCTCAGAGACGCCGCGACCGGCACGGTGGTCGCGCTCGGCAAGCGCTCGATTCCTTCCTCCTTCGACCGGCCGCGCCAGGAGTTTGCGGCCTACCGGGCGCAGATCGACGCCGAGAACCGCGCCGCCCGCGAGCTCGCCGATCTGCTCAGGCTGGCGATCGCCCAGGACCTGGCCAAGAATGGCAAGAAGGCCTGAGCTGGTCTCTGAGCGCCGCCGCGCTATTTCCCTATTCGATGCAACAAAAAGGCCAGGTTATCCCGGCCTTTTTGTTGTCTGATCTCGGGCCTCAGCCAATCTTCTGGCCGGTCTTGGCCCAGTCGGCGAGGAAGGCGGCGAGGCCCTTGTCGGTGAGCGGATGGTTGACCAGCGCCTTCAACGTCGCCGGCGGCGCGGTCACGATATCGGCGCCGATCAAAGCCGCCTGCTTGACGTGGTTCACCGTACGCACGGAAGCGGTCAGAATCTCGGTCTTGAAATCGTAATTGTCGTAGATGGTGCGGATTTCCGAGATCAGCTCCATGCCGTCCGAGCCGGTGTCGTCGATGCGGCCGACGAAGGGCGAGATGAAGGAGGCGCCGGCCTTGGCGGCAAGCAGCGCCTGGTTGGCCGAGAAGCAGAGCGTGACGTTGACCATGCGGTTCATCTCGGTGCGGATCGTCTTGCAGGCCTTCAGACCATCCAGCGTCAGCGGCACCTTGATGGCCACATTCGGTGCGATCTTGGCCAGCACCTCGGCCTCGGCCATCATCTCCTTGTACTCGGTCGCCACGACCTCGGCCGAGACCGGGCCTTCGACAATGTCGCAGATCTGCTTGGTGACCTCGGCGATCTTGCCGCCCGATTTCAGGATTAGCGACGGGTTGGTGGTGACGCCATCGAGCAGCCCCAGATCGTGCAGCTCCTTAATTTCCTTGATGTCAGCGGTATCGACAAAAAACTTCATGGCTGTCTCCTTGGGGATTGCCTGACGCCGGCCAGGCAGATGCGGGGGTCCCCTTTGATCTAGAGCAAAGTCGGGGCAAGGTCACGCCCGATGATCGAAGATTCGCCCTTTGTCGCGGCCGCGCCGGTGCTGGTGCCGATGCCGGCCGAACGGCCCTACACATATGCCGTGCCGCCAGGCATGCGCGTGGTGCCGGGCTCGATCGTGCGCGTGCCGCTGGGGCCGCGGCAGGTCGCCGGCATCGTCTGGGACGCCGTCGTCGAATCCGTCGATCCGAAAAAGCTGCGGCCGATCGAGGAGGTCTTCGACTGCCCGCCGATCGACAAGGCCATGCGCCGTTTCGTCGACTGGATCGCCCAATACACGCTGTCGGCGCCCGGCATGGTGGCGCGGATGTTGTTGAGGGCGCCGGAAGCTTTCGACCCGGAGCCGTGGATCGAAGGCCTGCAGCGCACGCTTGCCGAGCCCGACCGATTGACCGACGCGCGACGCCGCGTGCTGGAGACGGCCGAAGGCGGGCTTGCCTGGACGCGCTCCGGTCTCGCCCATGCGGCGGGTGTCTCCTCGACCGTCATCGATGGCTTGAGGGCACAAGGCGTGTTTGAGACGGTGATGATCCCGCCAAGGCCGGTGGTCGCCGCACCCGATCCCGGCCATGCTGTGCCGGAATTGATGCCGGACCAGAAGGCGGCGGCCGAGAAGCTGCGCGCGGTGATCGCCGCCGACGCCTTCAACGTCACCTTGCTCGACGGCGTCACCGGATCGGGCAAGACGGAAGTCTATTTCGAGGCGGTGGCGGCGGCGCTCGACAAGGGCAAGCAGGTACTGATCCTGCTGCCGGAGATCGCGCTGACGCACGCTTTCCTCGAACGCTTCCAGGACCGCTTCGGCGCCAAACCGGCGGAATGGCATTCGGACCTGCCGCCCCGGATGCGCGAACGCGTCTGGCGGCAGGCGGCGGAGGGTGGCGTGCGCGTCGTCGCCGGGGCGCGCTCGGCGCTGTTCTTGCCGTTCAAGGAGCTAGGCCTGATCGTCGTCGACGAGGAGCATGACCCGGCCTACAAACAGGAAGACCGCGTCTTCTATAATGCGCGCGACATGGCGGTGGTGCGCGGCCATATCGGCGCTTTCCCGGTCGTGCTCGCCTCGGCGACGCCGTCGGTCGAGAGCCGCGTCAACGCCAGCCAGGGCCGCTACCAGCGCGCGGTGCTGTCGGCGCGTTTTGCCGAGGCGGCGCTCCCCGACCTGAAATCGATCGACATGCGGCGCGCGCCGCCGGCGCGCGGCGGTTTTCTGTCGCCTCTCCTTCTGGAGCAGATGGAGCGCACGCTGAAGAGACAAGAGCAGTCGCTGCTCTTCCTCAACCGGCGCGGCTATGCGCCGCTGACGCTCTGCCGCGTCTGCGGCCATCGCTTCGGCTGCCCGGTCTGCTCGGCCTGGCTGGTCGAGCATCGCTTTCGCGGCCAGCTCGTTTGCCATCATTGCGGCCACAATGAGCGGCGGCCGGAAGCTTGCCCGGAATGCGGCACGCTCGATCATCTGGTCGCCTGCGGGCCGGGCGTCGAGCGCATCGCCGAGGAAGTGGTGGCGCATTTCCCGGAAGCCCGCACGATCGTATTGTCGTCCGATCTCTTGGGCGGCGTGCGCCGGCTGCGGCTCGAGCTCGAGGCCGTCGCCAATGGCGAGGCCGATATCGTCATCGGCACGCAGCTCGTCGCCAAGGGTCACAACTTCCCCGGCATGACGCTGGTCGGCGTGGTCGACGCCGATCTCGGCCTCGCCAATGGCGATCCGCGCGCCGCCGAGCGCACGTTCCAGCTGCTCAGCCAGGTGACCGGGCGCGCCGGCCGCACCGGCAAGAAGAGCCTCGGCCTGCTGCAGACCTATCAGCCCGACCATCCGGTGATGCGGGCGATCGTCTCCGGCGATTCGGAAGCCTTTTACGAGCGCGAAATCGCCGAGCGGGAGCGGGCCGTACTGCCACCGTTCGGCCGGCTCGCTGGCATCATCGTCAGTGCCGCGACACGCGCCGAGGCCGAAACCCATGCGCGGGGCTTGCGGCGCGCGGCACCTACAGCCTCCGATCTCTTCGTGCTCGGACCGGCCGAGGCGCCGCTGTCGCTGATCGGCGGCCGCCACCGCTTCCGCTTGCTGGTGCAAGGCGAGCGGCGCGCCGACATGCAAGGGTTTATCCGAGCCATGCTGGCGGATGGGCCGAAGCTGCGCGGCTCGGTCAGGGTGCAGGTCGACATCGACCCGCAGAGCTTCCTATAAGCGAGAAAGACAGTCCCAACGGAGTGCTCGCTTTATGAAAACCCTCGGCCTTATCGGCGGCATGAGCTGGGAATCGACGGCGATCTACTACCGACTGCTCAACGAGATCGTGCGCGAGCGGCTGGGCGGGCTGCATTCGGCCGAGCTGTTGCTCTGGTCGTTCGACTTCGCCGAGATCGCCGAACGCCAGCATGCCGGCGACTGGGACGGCGCCGGTGTCCTTCTGGTAAAAGCAGCGCGCAAGCTGGAGGCCGGCGGCGCCGAGGGCTTGATGATTTGCACCAACACGATGCACAAACTCGCCGACACGGTGCAAGCGGCCATCTCGATTCCCATTATCCATATCGCCGACGCAACTGGACACGCTGTTGTCGCCGCAGGCGTGAAGCGCCCGGCGCTGCTGGCGACACGCTTCACCATGGAACAGGATTTCTATAAAGGGCGGCTCGCCGACAAATACGGCCTGCAGCCGGTCGTGCCCGCCCAGGCCGGCCGCGACATGGTGCACCGGATTATCTATGATGAGCTCTGCCAAGGCGTCGTCAAAGCCGACTCGAAGTCCGCCTACGTCGAGGAAGTCGGCCGTCTGCGGCGCGACGAAAAGATCGACGGCCTCATCATGGGCTGCACCGAGATCACCATACTGATCGGCCAGGGCGATTTCGACATGCCGGTGTTCGACACCACGCGCATCCAGGCCGAGGCAGCGATCGACTTCGCATTGTCCTGATCGGGCGCTCTTCTGTCGCTTCTTCTCTTGCGGTCTTTTCAAATGTGCCGGCCGACATCTGGCGCGCGGATTTTCCTCGGCTAGAATGCCGGCAATTTCAGAACAAGACTTTACGAGGGGGATCAGATGGAGTTCGCGTTTCCGTGGCCGGCGAGCCAGGGCGAGTGGCTGGCATGGTCGAGCGCCGTCGTGACGCTGCTCATCGGCCTCGGCCTCTTCCTGGCGCCGAGTCTCGCCTTCCGCATCCTGCGCCTGCAGGCAAAGCCGGAGAAAGCGGCGGCGATCGCCGAAGGGCGCGGCCGCATGTCGGGCTTCTATCTCGGCGTCAGCCTGTGCTGCATCCTGCTCGCACAGCCGCTGCTCTATATGGCGCTCGGCTTCTCATGGCTGTTCACCGCTTTCGGTCGGCTTTTGTCGATGATGTCGGACGGCGCCAATACACCTTTCAACTGGGCTTCCATCGTGGTTGAATTGGCCCTGGCGGCGCTGCCGCTTGCCTTCGCCTTCGGCTTCGTACCGTGAATTCGTGGCTAATCCGCCGCTCAGGCTCGGCCTTCGCCGTCTGATGCGACAAAAGTGCCTGAAACCATGCCGGACGATGCATTGCGGTCTCAAAAGGCCTGTGCTAGACGGCAATCGACTTTCGGCCGGGGATAGCGGAAGCCATCCCTCCGTGCTTGGAAAAATCGCAGTAAGGTCAAAGATTTAGCCAGAGTTTTCGCTCGCGCCAACAATCTGCGGCCTGTCAGACAAGAGAAAAGACGGTCCGTGGCCCAATCGTCATCGCCAATCTCAGCTGTCGCAGAGCGCTATGCAAGCTCGCTGTTCGAGCTCGCGCTGCAGGAAAATTCGGTCGCCCAGGTCGAGGCTGACCTCAACGATTTCGAGGCGATGCTCAATGGCAGCGCCGACCTTGCCCGGCTCATCAACAGCCCGGTGTTCTCCAGCGACGATCAGGCCAAGGCGATCGGCGCGATCATCTCCAGAGCCAACATCACCGGCCTCGTCGGCAATTTCCTGCGCGTCGTCGCCCGCAACCGCCGCCTGTTCGCCGTGCCCGGCATGATCAAGGCGTTCCGCCAGATTGCCGCCGACCACCGTGGCGAGGCGTCCGCCGAAGTCACCTCCGCGCATGCGCTGACGGATGCGCAGCAGGCCGAACTCAAGGCGACGCTGACGGGAATCGCCGGCAAGGACGTGGCCATCGCCATGACCGTCGACCCGTCGCTGCTCGGCGGCCTGATCGTCAAGATGGGCTCGCGCCAGATCGATACGTCGCTCAAAACCAAACTCAATTCGCTCAAGCTTGCACTGAAAGAGGTCGGCTGATGGACATCCGCGCCGCGGAAATTTCCGCAATTCTGAAAGACCAGATCAAGAATTTCGGCAAGGAGGCCGAGGTCTCCGAAGTCGGCCAGGTTCTGTCCGTCGGTGACGGCATTGCCCGCGTCTACGGGCTCGACAACGTCCAGGCCGGCGAGATGGTCGAATTCCCGGGCGGCATCCGCGGCATGGCGCTGAACCTCGAAGCCGACAATGTCGGCGTCGTCATCTTCGGCAACGACCGCGACATCAAGGAAGGCGACACCGTCAAGCGCACCGGCGCCATCGTCGACGTTCCGGTCGGTCCCGGCCTGCTCGGCCGCGTGGTCGACGCGCTCGGCAATCCGATCGACGGCAAGGGCCCGATCCAGGCGACCGAACGCCGCCGCGTCGACGTCAAGGCGCCCGGCATCATTCCGCGCAAGTCGGTGCATGAGCCGATGTCGACCGGCCTCAAGGCCATCGACGCGCTGATCCCGGTCGGCCGCGGCCAGCGCGAACTGGTCATCGGCGACCGTCAGACCGGCAAGACCGCCATCATCCTCGACACGATGCTGAACCAGAAGTCGGTGCACGACAACGGCCCGGAGAAGGAGAAGCTCTACTGCGTCTACGTCGCCGTCGGCCAGAAGCGCTCGACCGTCGCGCAGTTCGTCAAGGTGCTGGAGGAGCGCGGCGCGCTCGACTACTCCATCATCATCGCCGCGACCGCGTCGGATCCGGCGCCGATGCAGTTCCTGGCGCCGTTCGCCGGCTGCACCATGGGCGAATATTTCCGCGACAACGGCATGCATGCCCTCATTAGCTATGACGACCTGTCGAAGCAGGCCGTCGCCTACCGCCAGATGTCGCTGCTGTTGCGCCGCCCGCCGGGCCGCGAAGCCTATCCGGGCGACGTGTTCTACCTGCATTCGCGCCTGCTGGAGCGCGCCGCGAAGCTCAATGACGATAATGGCAACGGCTCGCTGACCGCGCTGCCCATCATCGAGACGCAGGCCAACGACGTGTCGGCCTACATCCCGACCAACGTGATCTCGATCACCGACGGCCAGATCTTCCTCGAGACCAACCTCTTCTTCCAGGGCATCCGCCCGGCGGTGAACGTCGGTCTGTCGGTGTCGCGCGTCGGCTCCTCGGCGCAGGTCAAGGCGATGAAGCAGGTCGCCGGCTCGATCAAGGGCGAGCTCGCGCAGTACCGCGAAATGGCGGCCTTCGCGCAGTTCGGCTCCGACCTCGACGCCGCCACCCAGCGTCTGCTCAATCGCGGTTCGCGCCTGACGGAGCTCCTGAAGCAGCCACAGTTCTCGCCGCTCAAGACCGAAGAGCAGGTCGCGGTGATCTTCGCCGGCGTCAATGGCTATCTCGACAAGCTGGCGCTGAATCAGGTCGGCAAGTTCGAGCATGGCCTGCTCAGCCACATGCGCTCGGCCGGCAAGGACGTGCTCGACAGCATCCGCAAGGAGAAGGCGCTGTCGGACGACTTGCGCGGCAAGCTCAAGGCCGAGATCGACGCCTTCGCCAAGACCTTCGCTTAACGAGCAGCCGGACGCACGGGATGAGGTTTGAAGCATGCCTTCATTAAAAGACCTTCGTAACCGTATCGCCTCGGTCAAGGCGACGCAGAAGATCACCAAGGCGATGCAGATGGTCGCCGCGGCGAAGCTGCGTCGCGCGCAGGAAGCGGCGGAAGCGGCGCGTCCCTATTCCGAGCGGATGGGGGCGGTGCTGGCCAACATCACCCAGGCGATCGGCGGCGGCGGCGATGCCCCGGCGCTGATGACGGGCACCGGCAGGGACGACGTGCATCTGCTCATCGTCTGCACCGCCGAGCGCGGCCTGTGCGGCGGCTTCAACTCCCAGATCGCGCGCCTAGCCCGCGAGCATATTCGTAAGCTTCTCGCCGACGGCAAGCAGGTCAAGATCATCTGCGTCGGCAAGAAGGGTTTTGACATCCTGCGCCGCGAGTACGGTTCGCTGATCCTCGAGCGCGTCGACCTGCGCGAGGTCAAGACGCTCGGCTTCGTCAATGCCGATGCGATCGCTCGCAAGGTGATCAACTTGTTCAACCAGGGCGGCTTCGACGTCTGCACGCTGTTCTATTCGCAGTTCAAGTCGGTGATCAGCCAGATTCCGACGGCGCAGCAGATCATCCCGGCGGCCCCGGCTTCCGCCGCTGCCGAGACGAGCAACGGCGCCACGGCCGTCTACGAATACGAGCCGGAGCCGGGCGAGATCCTCTCCGACCTCATCCCGCGCAACATCGCGGTGCAGATCTTCCGCGCGCTGCTGGAAAACGCGGCCGGCGAGATGGGCGCCAAGATGAGCGCGATGGACAATGCGACGCGCAACGCCGGCGACATGATCAACAGGCTGTCGATCACCTACAATCGCCAGCGGCAGGCGCAGATCACCAAGGAACTCATCGAAATCATTTCGGGCGCCGAGGCGCTCTAGGCGCGCCCCGCCGCCGAGGCCATCGACCTCGCGGCAGACGGCGTGAGCAACAGACAGACGAAAAGGGCAAAGACGATGGCGAAAGCAGCTACCCCGAAGACCGCCGCCAAGGCGGCACCGGCCCCCAAGGCGGCAAAGGCTCCGGCAGCAGCCGCGAATGCCGTTCCGGCCAAGAAGGCGGCCGCTCCGGCCAAGGCAGCGGCTCCGGCGAAGGCGGCCAGCGTTGCGGCGAAGCGGGTCGGCGCCGCCGGCAAGGTGCGCCAGGTCATCGGCGCCGTCGTCGACGTCCAGTTCGAAGATCATTTGCCGGCCATTCTGAATGCGCTGGAAACCGACAATGTCGGCAACCGCCTGGTCCTCGAAGTCGCCCAGCATCTCGGCGAGAACACCGTGCGGTGCATCGCCATGGACTCGACCGAAGGTCTCGTGCGCGGCCAGGATGTCTATGACACCGGCGGACCGATTTCGGTGCCGGTCGGCCCCGGCATGCTCGGCCGCATCATCAACGTCATCGGCGAACCGGTCGACGAGGCCGGCCCGGTCGACGCCGTCGAAATGCGCGCCATCCACCAGCCGGCCCCGGCCTATGTCGACCAGTCGACGGAAGCGCAGATCCTGGTCACCGGCATCAAGGTTCTCGACCTGCTGGCGCCTTACGCCCGCGGCGGCAAGATCGGCCTGTTCGGCGGCGCCGGCGTCGGCAAGACCGTGCTGATCCAGGAGCTGATCAACAACGTCGCCAAGGCCCACGGCGGCTTCTCGGTGTTCGCCGGCGTCGGCGAGCGCACCCGCGAAGGCAACGACCTCTATCACGAGTTTATCGAATCGGGCGTCAACAAGAAGGGCGGCGGCCAGGGCTCGAAGGCCGCGCTGGTGTACGGCCAGATGAACGAGCCGCCGGGCGCGCGCGCCCGCGTCGGCCTGACCGGCCTCACCGTCGCCGAGTATTTCCGCGACCAGGGCCAGGACGTGCTGTTCTTCGTCGACAACATCTTCCGCTTCACTCAGGCGGGATCGGAAGTGTCGGCGCTGCTCGGCCGCATCCCCTCGGCCGTGGGCTATCAGCCGACGCTCGCCACCGACATGGGCGCGCTGCAGGAGCGCATCACGACCACGACCAAGGGTTCGATCACCTCGGTGCAGGCCATCTACGTTCCGGCCGACGACTTGACCGACCCGGCGCCGGCCACGTCCTTCGCCCACCTCGACGCCACGACCGTGCTCAACCGCGCGATCTCGGAAAAGGGCATCTACCCGGCCGTTGATCCGCTCGATTCGACCTCGCGCATGCTCGACCCGATGGTTGTCGGCGAGGAGCACTACCAGGTCGCCCGCCAGGTGCAGTCCATCCTGCAGCGCTACAAGTCGCTGCAGGACATCATCGCCATCCTTGGCATGGACGAGCTGTCGGAAGAGGACAAGCAGACCGTTGCCCGCGCCCGCAAGATCGAGCGCTTCCTGTCGCAGCCGTTCTTCGTCGCCGAAGTGTTCACGGGCTCGCCCGGCAAGCTGGTCGACCTTGCCGACACCATCAAGGGCTTCAAGGGCCTTTGCGCCGGTGATTACGACCATCTGCCCGAGGCCGCCTTCTACATGGTCGGCGGCATCGAGGAAGCGGTCGAGAAGGCGCAGCGCCTGGCGGCTGAAGCGGCGTAAAGAAGCGAATAGCGAATAGGGAGTAGCGAATAGGGATCAGTGGGCCGGCCGAGTTTTTCACTACTCGCTACTCGCTATTCCCTACTCGCTAGATTGGCATGGCTGAAGCTTTCAAGTTCGAACTGGTCTCGCCGGAGCGGCTGCTCCTTTCCGAGCAGGTCGAGTCCGTCGTCATCCCGGGCGCCGAAGGCGAGATGACCGTGATGGCGCAGCACGCTCCGGTCATGACCACGATCAAGCCCGGCGTCGTCACGGTGAAAACCGCGGCAGGCAAGGAAGAGCGCTACGTCGTGTTCGGCGGCTTCGCCGACATCTTGCCTTCCGGCTGCACGCTGCTGGCCGAATCGGCGGTCGCCGTCGGCGACATCGACCGCGCTGATCTCGCCCGCCGCATCCAGGAAGCCAGGGAAGACGCCGCCGACGCCAAGGACGACGAAGCCCGCAGCAAGGCCGAGCAGTTTCTCAGCCAGCTCACCACGTTGGAAGGCGCGCTGCTGCCGGCCTGACGGCGGCATCTTAGGATGGACTGAAAGAGAGCGGGCTTGCCCCGCTTTTTTGTTTGCCTCGTTTGCCCGTTTTCTCGTTTGGGAGACAGTTCGCCCTGCTTGTCAGGGTGTCTTGCGGTTTCATGCAAACGGCGAGCCGCTCTATCTTCTTGTTTGGGTGATCGACCCCGACACGAGTTCGGCAGGCGACGACACGCCGGAAATCGTCGTGCCGCCTGATGAATATTTCATGCTCGGCGACAATCGCGACAATTTGGCCGACAGCCGCTTCACCGGGCACGGTGCCGTACGGCAATCTCGTTGGCAAGGCAGTGCGCCTGTTCTGGACGGGGCCTACTCTGCCGCACGGCAGGTCGTGAACGAGTCGGGCGAGTAGTCTCGGTTCAGAGACGCGCTACTCGGCCAGCCGGGGCGGTTCCTTGCCGATGCCGAGCGCCGCGAGAGCCAGCTTCGGACCGCCCTGCTTGAAATGGACGAGATGCGTCGCGACAAACTCGATCAATTTCTGTCGCTCCGGATGATCTTTGGCAAAGCCGGCGAGGTCGAACACGGCCTCGGCCATTGTTGCCGCCGGCAGATTGCGGCCGAACAGGTTGCTGAGGGCGTCGTCGAGCGGGTCGGTGAAATGACCCTCGGGCAAGCTGCCACCGCGCGCGGAGCATGCGGCGATCCAGGCGGCGACAACCAGCGACAGATGTTCCGGCAGCAGGCCCGCCTCCAGCCGGGCAAGCGCGGAAGCGACGATGCGCTGCGGCAGCTTCTGGCTGCCATCATTAGCGATTTGCGCGGTGCGATGAGCAAGCGCGGTGTTGGAGAAGCGCTGGGCGAGCTCGGCGGTGTAGGCGGCGGTATCAAGGCCTGCATCCTGGGGCAGCGTCGGCACGGCTTCGGCCCACAATGCGTCGACAAACCGTCGGATCGACGGGTCGGCGAAGGCGCGGTCGACGGTCGCGTGGCCGCTGAGCAGCCCTAGATAGGCGATGCCGGAATGCGCGCCGTTGAGCAGTCTCAGCTTCATGTCCTCGAAGGGACCGACATGCTCGACCATGGTGACGCCGAATTTCTCCCAGGCCGGCCGCCCGGTGGGGAAACGATCCTCAATCACCCATTGCCGGAACGGCTCGGTCATCACCGGCCAGGCATCCTCGAGACCAAGCTCGCCGGCGATGCGGGCGCGGTCGGCGTCGGTGGTCGCCGGCACGATGCGGTCGACCATGGAAGACGGGAAGGCCACTTCGTTGGCGACATGGCTGGCGAGTTCGGTATCGTCCTGTCGAGCGAGCCCGGCATCGCCCTGTCGAGCGAGCCGTAAGTCGCGCAGTTTCGCGAACTCGAGCAACAGCTTGTGCAGCGTGGCGCCGTTGGCCGGAAGGTTGTCGCAGCACAGCACCGTGAAGGGCGGCGTGCCGGCGGCGCGGCGGCGCGCAAGCGCCTCGGCCAGGAAACCATGCGCCGTCTTCGGCGATCCAGGGTTTCCCAGATCGTGGACGATGTCGGGATGAGTTTCGTCGAGCCTGCCGTCGGCGGCCCTTAGATAGGCCTTTTCGGTGATGGTCAGCGTGACGATGCGGGTGCGCGGATCGGTGAGCGCGGTAAGCACGGCGCCCGGATCTTCGGGCGCCACCAGCAACGACAGGATCGAGCCGATGACCTGCAACTGCTCGCCGGCGCTTTCCCTCACCGCCAGCGTGTAGAGACCGTCCTGCGGCGACAGCGCATCGCGTGTGTCGGGACTGCGCAGCGAGACGCCAGTGATGCCCCAACCCGTCTCGCCATCAGCCAGGGAGGCGTCGACATAGGCCGCCTGATGAGCGCGATGGAAGGCGCCGACGCCGAGATGGACGATGCCGGGCGTCACGGCGCCGCGATCGTAGCGGGGTATGGCGATTGTGCCCGGCAGCTGCGCGATCGTGGCGTTCGACAGTCGGCTGTTCATTGGTTTGAAGTCTCCGATCGGCGCGTCGAGCCTGGCAGGAATGGCGGCAGCGGCGTAGCACCCGCCGCTGCCCCGTACAATGGCCGGGCTTTATGCAAAAGTCATCATACAACCAGCTGGTTTTTGTATGTTGACATTACTCTTTGTCAATCTACCAATGGGTTAGCCTGGGAGAAGCGAAGTGGCTGCATTGACTGATCCGGACCTGCTGTTCGCGCCGGAAACGCGAACGCTGGCTCGCGCCCTTCATGCAGGGGTCAAGGACCTGCCGATCGTCAGCCCGCATGGCCACACGGACCCGCGCTGGTATGCGCTCAACAAACCCTTTCCCGACCCGGCGCAGCTCCTGATCGTGCCGGACCACTACATCTTCCGCATGCTGTTCAGCCAGGGCGTTCGGTTGGAAGAACTCGGCGTGCCGACGCTCGACGGTGCACCGGTCGAGACCGACGGCCGAACGATCTGGCGCCGCTTTGCCGAGCATTACTATCTCTTCCGCGGCACGCCGACCCGGCTCTGGCTCGACCATGTGTTCGAGCATCTGTTCGGCATCGACGAGCCGCTGAACGCCAGCACCGCCGATCGGTGCTACGACACGATCGCGGCGTTGCTTCAGCGCGCCGACTATCGGCCGCGGGCGCTGTTCGAGCGCTTCAACATCGAGGTGATCGCCACCACCGAAGGGGCGCTCGACGATCTCAAATGGCATCGGATGATCCGTGACAGCGGTTGGCAGGGCCGCGTCGTTACCGCCTACCGGCCGGACGCCGTGGTCGATCCCGACTTCGAAGGGTTTCTAGCCAATCTCGATCGCCTGGGCGAAATCACCGGATGCCACACCGGCACATGGGCCGGCTATCTCGAGGCGCACCGAAAGCGCCGCGCCTATTTCAAGGAATTCGGCGCCACCTCGTCCGATCACGGCCATCCGACCGCCGACACCGCCAATCTTTCCGACACGGCGGCGCAGGAGCTGTTCGACAGCATCCGCCGCGGTTCGGAGGACGAGCGCGAGCGAAAACTGTTCCGCGCCCAGATGCTGACCGAGATGGCCAAGATGAGTCGCGACGATGGGCTGGTAATGCAGATCCATCCCGGGTCGTGGCGCAATCATTCGCCGGCTGTTTTCCAGAAATTCGGCCGCGACAAGGGCTTCGATATCCTGACCCGGACCGACTATGTGACGGCGCTGAAGCCGCTGCTCGACTGCGTCGGGCTGGAGCGAGACCTGACGATCATCCTGTTCACGCTCGACGAGACGAGCTATGCGCACGAGCTGGCGCCGCTCGCCGGCGTCTATCCGGCGCTGAAGCTTGGGCCGGCCTGGTGGTTCCACGACAGCCCGGAAGGCATGCGCCGCTTCCGCGAAATGACCACCGAGATGGCGGGCTTCTACAATACGGTCGGCTTCAACGACGACACGCGCGCCTTTCCATCGATCCCGGCGCGCCACGACGTCGCGCGGCGTGTCGACTGCGCCTTCCTGGCGCGGCTCGTCGCCGAACATCGGCTGCGCGAGGAGGAAGCGCATGAGCTGGCGCGCGAGCTTGCCTACACGCTTGCCAAGAAGGCGTACCGGCTCTGAGGCGGTCGCCAGGATTTGAGAGGCATGAAGTTCCGCGTCATCCAGTCCGACGTCTTGGTCGAACATGGTCGGCAAGATCACGGTCTGGGAAGCCATGCGCTCGATCTGGCCGTTCTACGGCGCGGGTATCGTGGTTCTGGCGCTGGTGACGTATATTCCCGCTATCTCGCTGTGGTTGCCAAGTGTCTTCAAGTAGGCGTCCTCAAATAGGGCGTTCAGATAGGAGTGCGACGGTGGCCGGGCCCACGACGGATCTCAGGGTCGAACGGAAGCCGAAGCTGTCGGAAACGGTGGTCGCGGCGATCCGCAAGCAGCTGTTGGCGGGCGAGATCCCGCCCGGGCACAAGCTGCCGACCGAGGGGCAGCTCACGGAAACCTTCGGCGTCAGCCGCACCGTCATTCGCGAGGCGCTGGCAAAGCTTGCCGCCGACGGTCTCGTCGAGGCGCGGCAGGGCGCCGGCGTCTTCGTAACCGAACACATCTCCACCACGCTCGGCGTTTTAGCCGCCGATATGGGCGCCAAGGATTCGATCGCGCTCAACGTGCTCGAGGTCCGGCTGGCGATCGAGATCGAATCGGCCGGCCTTGCCGCCATCCGCCGCAACGCGGCGCAAGAGGCGGCAATCCAGGAGGCTTTCTTCGAGTTCGAGCGGCTCCTGCTCGCCAGTCAGCCGACCGGTCCGGCGGATATCGCCTTCCATAGGGCAATCGCCAGCGCCACAAATAACCCGCTCTATGTCGAGATGCTCGACGTGCTCGGCCGCCGCGCCATTCCCTGCGACGTAACCTCGCCCTGGTCGGCCGAGCTCGTCCAGGCCGACGAGTACCAGCGTGGCCTGCAACGGGAGCATCTGGTGATCCTCAATGAGATTTCGGCGGGCGACGCCGAAGCCGCGCGCGAGGCGATGCGGGCACATCTCACCTCGAGCCAGCAGCGCTACCGCGAGCGCCTGCAGGCGCGGCAGGCCTATTACGCAAAGTCCGTGGCGGCTGCGTCGACCGGATAATCATTCGAGCAAGGTAGAGATGGACCAGACACACACCGGCGCTTTCAACTGGGCCACGGCCGGCGACAATGTCGACTATACCGAGGTCGACCAGGTGACGATGGACCAGCTCAAGTGAGCGATCTTTTCGCCTTCAGCCTTGCGGGAAAACGCATCCTCGTCACCGGCGCCAACACCGGCATCGGCCAAGGCATTGCCGTGTCGGTCGCGCGCGCCGGCGGCGCCGTCATCGGCGTCGGGCGCTCGGCGATGGATGAAACCGCGGAGAAGATCGCGGCCATTGGTGGCCAGTTCGAAACCGTGGCCGCCGATCTCGGCGATCCTGCCGCGGCTGCCGTCATGCTCGACCGGATATGGGACGAGAAGGGACCGCTCGACGGCTTGGTCAACAATGCCGGCATCATACGGCGCGCCGACGCGGTCGATCTGACCGAAGCCGACTGGGACGAGGTGATGGACATCAATTTGAAGACGGTCTTCCGGCTTTGCCAGAGTTTTGCCAGACGCGTGCTGGCCGAGCCCGGGCGGCGCGGCAAGATCGTCAATATAGGCTCGGTGCTGAGCTTCCAGGGCGGCATCCGCGTCGCCTCCTACACCGCTTCGAAACATGGTGTGCTTGGCCTCACGAGGCTGCTCGCCTGCGAATGGGCGGCGAAAGGCATCAACGTCAACGGCATCGCACCGGGCTATATCCAAACCAACAACACCGAAGCCTTGCGCGCCGACCCCGACCGCAGCGCCGCCATCCTCGGACGCATTCCCGCGGGGCGCTGGGGCCGGCCGGGCGACATCGGCGACGCGGCCGTTTTCCTGCTCGCGCCCGCGTCGGACTACATGCATGGCGCGGTGATGCCGGTGGACGGCGGCTGGCTGGCGCGGTGACCATTCTGCCAATTTCGAACGGAAGCTAAGCGATGATGCCTCTCTTTTCACATGCCGGCGAAAAAGCCTGGGAGCCGACGCCCGACGGCAACAGACGGCGCGTGCTGGTGCACACGGCCGAACTGATGATGGTCGAATTCGCCTTCAAAAAGGGCGGCCTCGGCGCGCTGCATTCGCATCCGCACGTCCAGGCAAGCTATGTCGCCGAAGGCCGCTTCGAAGTCACCATCGACGACAAGTCAGAGATCCTGGCAGCGGGAAGCAGCTTCATCGTGCCGTCCAACCTGGTGCACGGCGTCAGGGCGCTGGAAGCGGGGCGGCTGGTCGACAGTTTTGCGCCTTATCCGGCCGACTTCCTATAGCGATATTCCTGTTGCCAAAGAAAAACCCGCGCCGTGAGGCGCGGGTTTGTTGCCTGGGCGCAGGTGGCGCCGCCGCGGTACTCAAACATTGCCGCAGGACGACAACGGTGCCGCAACATGGTGAAGATAGGTTTAACGAAGAGGACTGGCACTCTGCCGGCATATCGGCCAAAGAGACGGCGCGCCGCAGCTTTGGCAACGGATGAACTAAGCCGGCGGGAGCGGAAGTCGGAAATGGACGTCGCACGAAAATCAGAAGCCTTTTTGCGCAAGGCCATCAGGCGGCCGATCAGAGAGGTTCGGCGCTTGGCGCTGGATGTGAAGCGGCTGTGGCGGCTTTGGTTTGCTGGACGCTCGGCGCCTTACAAGAAGATATTCATTGCCGGTTGCGCGCGCAGCGGCACGACGCTGACCCAGCGCCTGATGAGGTGTTTCGAGGACACCTTCGTCCATCGAGCCGAAGCGAAATACACCCAGCTGGATATGTTGGACCGCTCCGAATCCAACCTTGTCGTCAAGCGCACGGATCGGGGTCATATGCATCTGGCGAAATTGCCCGCCGCCATTGGCCTGATCTATTGCGTTCGCCATCCTTTCGACGTGCTCACCAGCTCGCATCCGGAAAGCAGGGCGGAGCGCCGGTTCCATGTCACCTCCGAACGCTGGCTGGCCGAGTACGAGGCCTTGCTGCGGCTGAGAAAGGCGCAGCCGGAGCGCGCGATCGTCTATGTCCGCTACGAGGACATGATCGCTCGGCCGGACGAGGTCCAGGAGAGGATCGCGCGAGCATTTGACCTCAGGCCGCGTATCCGCTTCAGCGAGGATGCCGGCAACCCGATACGGGCAACATCGCTCAAGAAGTGGGAACGGAACGAGGAATACCTTGCCTATCTCAAAGCCCTGCCCGCCGCCTTCCTCGCCCGGCTGAGAGGGTTCTGTGACGAGTTCGGCTATGACATGCCGGAGTGGGCAAACGCATGACGTCGATGCTCGGCCTTTCAGCCGAACGGCGAGGACCGTTGATTACGCCCGATATGCTGCCGGGCGATGAGGGAGCCAGCATAAACGGCCCATCGCTGGTGAGGATGCCGGCGTGGGCGACCGGCCGGCTCGCAACGTATCACCTCTATTTCGCGCATCACAACGGCACCCACATCCGCCTAGCCTATTCAGATACACTGCAAGGCCCTTGGCGCGTTCACCCGGGCGGCGTGCTTTCGCTTGGCAAGTGTCCTTTTCTGAGGGATCACATCGCCTCTCCCGACGTGCATGTCGACGAGCAGACCCGACGCATCGTCATGTATTTTCACGGCCCTGAGCGACATGGCCGCGAGCAGACGACCTTTGCGGCGACATCGGTCGACGGCCTTTACTTCAACCCCAGTCCCCAGGCGCTAGGGCCGTTCTATGCGCGGATCTTTTGGCACGACGGCTGGTGGTATGGGCTTTTCGGCACCGGCAGCATCAGGCTTCGCCGTTCGATCGATGGTCTTTCCGGTTTCGAGGAAGGGCCGGTCGTGCTGCCGGGCTCGGGCCGGGTCCGGCCACGGCATGTGGCAGTGCAGAAGAACGGGGATTTGCTGATTGTCTATTATACGCGCAAGGGCGACGCGCCGGAGCGCGTGATTTACGGCAGCATCGATCTTTCCAAGGACTGGCGGCGCTGGGTCGTGCGCGGCAGGACCGAATTGCTGAGACCCGGCACCGACTACGAGGGCTCCGGCCTGCCGGTTCGCCGCAGCAAGGCGGGCGTGGCAAGAAGCAAGGAGAACGGGCTGCGCGATCCGGCCATTTTCGAGGAGGATGGCCGGACCTGGCTGCTCTATGCCATCGCGGGCGAGAGCGGCATCGCGCTGGCCGAAATCCGACCGGGGGAACTGCGGGCTGCCGGGCTGCGAAGATCGATTGCGGATCTATGGAGCCGGCTCGGAGTCTGACGCGCCCTGCCTTTGCTAACCTCGGCTCAGTGGACACTGCCGACCGCCTTGCCCTGCCATCTCAGTATCGCCGGGTTGCGGCGCAGGGAGGAGCCGACACCTCCGGCAGAGACGGCGGCATCGCCAGGCAAAAACGGCGGACAGCGCGGGTTGCGATGGCGTTCGGGCGATCCGCGCCTTAAGAACGTGACCTCAGCCGAAACCGGGAATCACTCTCAATGCAAAACGCGATGGCGGGGCGGGCATCGGTGTCGGGCATTGCGGCGGAGGGACGCGATCCGAAGCGTCGCGTGCTGAAGGACGTGTTCGGCTTCGACGATTTTCGGCCCGGTCAGGCCGACGTGATAGAGACGCTGCTGTGCGGCCGCCACGTGCTGGCGGTCATGCCGACCGGCGCCGGCAAGTCGCTCTGCTACCAGGTTCCGGCGCTGGTCCTTGGCGGGCTCACCATCGTCGTCTCGCCGCTGGTGGCGCTGATGCAGGACCAGGTCGCGGCGCTGCGGCTCGCCGGCGTCGCCGCCGATACGATCAACTCCTCGCTCGATCGCGATGCCAATGTCGCGGCGTGGCGCCGCGTCGCCTCGGGCCAGACGCGTCTGCTCTATCTGGCGCCGGAGCGGCTGATGACCGAGCGGATGCTCGACGCGTTGGCCAGGCTCGACATCCGGCTGATCGCCGTCGACGAGGCGCATTGCATCTCGCAATGGGGGCCAGCCTTTCGGCGCGAATATGAGGACCTTGCGCGGCTGCGGGACCTCTTTCCGAAAGTGCCGATGATCGCGCTGACCGCGACCGCGGACGAAACGACGCGCACCGACATTTCGGCGCGGCTGTTTGCCGAGCGTGTCGACACGCTGGTGCTGGGCTTCGACCGGCCGAACATCAAGCTTGCCATCGAGCCGAAGCAGGACAGCAAGCGCCAGCTGCTGCGTTTCGTCGAACGCCATGCGGGACAGAGCGGCATCGTTTATTGCCTGTCGCGCAGGAAGACAGAGGAGATGGCGGCCTTCCTCGAAAAGAACGGCGTCACCGCGCTCGCTTACCATGCCGGCATGAGCAAGGAGGGGCGGGACGCGAACCAAAACGCTTTCATGACGCTGTCCGGCGTGGTCATGGTGGCGACCATCGCCTTCGGCATGGGCATCGACAAGCCGGACGTCGCCTATGTCTTCCACACCGACCTGCCGGCGAGCCTCGAGGCCTATTACCAGGAGATCGGCCGTGCTGGCCGCGACGGGCGGCCGGCCGAGGCGCATATGCTCTACGGCCTCGGCGACATCCGCACGCGGCGCCTGTTCATCGACGACGAGGATGCCTCGCCGGAGCACAGGCGGCGCTCGCATGGCCGGCTGGACACGCTGATCGGCTATTGTGAGACGGCGCAATGCCGGCGCCAGGTCCTGCTTGGCTATTTCGGCGAAGGCGCCTCGCCTTGCGGCAATTGTGACAACTGCCTCAGCCAGGCGCCGCGCGCGGACGGAAGCATCGAGGCGCGCATCATCCTTTCGGCCGTCGCGCAAACCGGCGAGCGGTTCGGGGCCTCGCACATCGTCGACATCCTGCTCGGCCACGAGACCGAGAAAGTGCTGGCCCGAGGTCATCAAAGGCTTGCCAGCTTCGGCACCGGCGCGGCGCACAAGCGACCCGCGTGGCTGTCGCTGATCCGCCAGCTTGTGGCGGGCGGGTACCTGGTGCCGGACCCGGACGGCTATGGCGGCCTTGCCATTTCCGAGAGCGGCCGCGCGCTCGGGCGCGGCGAGATCGCCTTCGAGTATCGCGTCGAGACGCGGCACCGTTCCCTGCGCGACAAGGCGCGTTCGGCCCAGGCAGCGGCGGACGCCGAAGACCTGGACGCCGCGCTGCTCGCCACGCTCAAGGCGCTGCGGCTGCGCCTGGCGAAGGAACGCCAAGTCCCGGCCTATGTCGTTTTCTCCGATCGCACGCTGATCGCCATGGCCGAGCGCTGCCCGCGCGACCTCGCTGCCTTCGCCGAGGTGAACGGTGTCGGCGAAGCCAAGCTCAAGGAATTCGGCGAGGTCTTCTTGAGCGCGATTGCGGAGCATCAATCCGGCGGATCAGGTTGAGGCAAAATCGGCCGGCGCATCACGCTCGTCCGGCCCAACCTACAAACCGGATCACGCATTCAAACGATGATTGCCCGCAGCCGACGCGCAACGCCCGCTCTCAAGTTGCGCCCTGGATGGCCCCGACCATGGTTCTCACAGCGTCCAAGGGCTGCAAGCCGGCCTCGCGCACCAGCGTGCACGCTGGCGCTCATGCTCGGCCGGTCATTTTCGGGCGATGGTGCCGCGGCCCTGCGGGCGCTCGTTGCGCATCGCCGAAGGTGAGCCGTTGAAATGTGAACGGCGCCGATCGGTGGTTCCGCGCCGTTCCTGTGGAAACATTCCTGTTGCAATCTTCGAGGCAAACAGCTCGAATAAAGTCTTTCCGGGGGAACAAGAATTGTGAACAAGGGTGTGGTACGGCTTATTCCAAAGCCGAGGGCCTCAATATTCATCTGTGGTTGCGGTCATACCGGGTCGACCTTGCTCGCCCGGATATTGGCAGCGCATCCGGATGTCTTCAGTGTTCCGCGGGAGACAAGCGCTTTCGTCTCGGACAAAGGCGCCAGATGGACTAAGCTAAGCTTGCTTTTGCTTGAGGCGGCGATTTCGCGCCGGAGCGTCTGGGTCGAGAAAACCCCCGGGCATATTCATTACACCCGTCAGATACGCGAGACGATCCCGGACGCCCGTTTCATTGTGGTGACGCGCGATGGCCGTGATGTCGTGGCATCGCTCGGGCAGCGCTACGAGGGCGATTTCGACAGAGCTTTCCAAAGGTGGGTCGCCGACAGCAGGGCCTCGATGCTCTGCATCGAGAGGGGCGGGGCCATGTTGTGGCGCTACGAGGACTTTATCGAGTCGCCTGCGCTCTCCATCGAACGGCTATGCCGCTTCATGGATGTGGCCTTCGATGCTGCCATCCTGGACTATCACCGGCATCCGGTCGTGTGGGGAAGGGCAAGAAGAGTTCGCACGGCGCATTCGGCTCGCCGTTCGACGCAGGTCAACCAACCGATCACCGACTACAGGGGCGGCTGGCGATCGAAGCTGCCTGCGGAATTCGCCTCGCGTTTCGAGGCAGGTGAGGCCCAGGAGCTGATGACCTATTTCGGATATCGCTGAGGGCGACTGTCGCGCTCCTTCGCCAAGGCTTCGGAGGCTATCTCGCTCGCTCTTAAGGGATTTGAGGCTTGTACTGCGAAAGCGCGCAGCTCGAAGCAGGATGGCGGAGAGGGAGGGATTCGAACCCCCGATACCCTTGCGAGTATGCCGCATTTCGAGTGCGGTGCATTCGACCACTCTGCCACCTCTCCGCGAGGTCATGGTCGGCCGTTGCCGGCGCGGCGCACTAGATAACGGCTGACCGCCGCAGTTACAAGGCCCTAGTCGACCGATTTCCCGCTTCTTGAAAAAGCGTCGGCGAGGCGACGGACCGGCGCGCGGCCCGCGGCATGCTCAGGAGCAAGGGCCGCTCGCCTTGACTTCCTTGCGACCTTCGGTTAGGGACAGCCCGCATCCGGCGTGGGGCTTCTCCGCGCCGCTTGTTTTTGAACCCGCAGACTGACAAAAAGACGGCCGAACCGCCTGAAGCGGTTCATCGAGGCCGACCGAACAGCGAAAGGCAAAAAATGTTCGCAGTCATCAAAACGGGCGGCAAGCAGTATCGCGTCGCCGCCAACGATCTGCTCAAGATCGAGAAAGTCGAAGCCAAGGTCGGCGAGATCGTCGAGATCGGCACTGTTCTCGCGCATGGCGAGGGTGAGAATGTCACCTTCGGCGCGCCGTTCGTCGATGGCGCTCTGGTCACGGCGGAAGTCGTCGAGCAGGGCAAGAACCGCACCGTCATCGCTTTCAAGAAGCGCCGCCGCCAGAATTCGCGCCGCAAGATCGGCCACCGCCAGCTTCTGACCACCGTCCGGATCTCCGAGATCCTGCTGGGCGGCGCCAAGCCGTCGAAGAAGGCCACCGCCAAGGCTGAGGCCAAGGCGCCCGAAGCCAAGGCAGACGTCGCCGCCGAGGCGAAGGCCGAAGCCGCTCCGAAGGAGGCCAAGGCCAAGAAGGAAGCCAAGGCAGAGGCCGCCCCCAAGGAAGCTCCCGCCAGCGAAGAGGCCAAGGCCGCGCCGCTGTTCAAGGCACCGAAGGGCGAGCCGGACGATTTGACCGTGATCAAGGGCATCGGTCCCGTCGCGGCGAAGGATCTCGCCGAGCAGGGCATCGTCACCTTTGCGCAGCTGGCCAAGCTGACCGAGAAGGATGTCGCCAAGATCGACGAGCACATGCCGTTCAGCGCCGACCAGATCAAGGATTGGCGCGAGCAGGCCAAGGAGCTGGCGAAAAAGAAGTAAGGACGGTCGGCGATAATCGTCGCCGGTACGCACTTGAAACGGAACGCGAACGCGTTCATAAGACCATTCAAGCGCCTCAGGGCGCATCGGAGTTAGTTAGATGGCACACAAGAAAGCTGGCGGTTCGTCGCGCAACGGTCGCGATTCGCACTCCAAGCGTCTCGGCGTGAAAAAGTTCGGTGGCGAAGCCGTCGTCGCCGGCAACATCATCATTCGTCAGCGCGGCACGCAATGGCATCCGGGCACCAACGTTGGCATGGGCACGGACCACACCCTTTTTGCGCTCGAAGCCGGCGCAGTCACCTTCAACAAAAAAGCCAACGGCCGAACCTACGTCTCGGTAAACCCGATCACCAAAGCAGCGGAGTAGCCGGTTCCGCACCATAACACCGGCGCCCATCTCGGGAACCGGTGTCTGGCCAGGCCAGGAAAAGGATCAGGAGAGATGGGCTTCCATCTCTCCTTTTTCATTTTTCTTTGCCCTGGAGGACTAAAATGGTTGCCGAAGCGGAAGACACCGAAGACGAAAGTTACGCGATCGATTGCCCGGTGCTCGCCACCGAGCGCCTGGTCATGCGCGCTCCGCGCGAGAGCGATCTCGCGCAACTCGTCGCTCTGGCCGACAACCGTCACGTCGCCGAAATGCTGGCCCGCATGCCGCATCCTTACGGCGAAGCCGAGGCCCGCGCCTTCCTCGCCATGGCCTCGTCGCGCCGCGCCGGCATCGCCTATGCGCTGACGCTCGCCGGCACCGGCACTTTCGTCGGCTGCGCGGGGTTGAATACCACCGATCGCGGGCTGGAGCTGGGCTACTGGATCGGCGAGCCTTACTGGAAGCGCGGCTATGCGACCGAGGCGGCGCACGCGCTGGTCGACCTTGCCTTCCAGAAGACCTCGATCCAGGTGCTGCATGCCTCGACCAGGGTCATCAATCCGGCATCGCGCCGCGTCATCCACAAGTGCGGCTTTCAGTATGCCGGCCAGGGCATGCTGAACTCGATCGTCGCCGGCCAGGTGCCGGTCGAGCGCTACCGGCTGGACCGCAAGACCTGGACGAGCCTGCGCAACTGGGTGCACTTCTAGGCATGTTGAAATTCAGGTGAAGCCGGCCTGCAAATGACGGTTTCCTGCGCTTCCGGTGCTCGCGTACTTTCAGTACGCTCCGCTCCGGTTCTCGGAAGCCGTCATTTTCGGCTCAGCCTGACCTGAATAGCAACACGCCTAGGCGTCGGCGCTCAAAGACGACTCAGCCCAATTCGACCCAGACCGGCAGGTGGTCCGATCCGCGCGCCTGCCGGTCGGCCCACAGGCGCTTCAGCGAGCCGGCGAGCGAAGCGCTGGTGAAGACGTAGTCGATGCATTTGTGGCGGCCCGCATCGTTGGGACGATTGGGGTCGATCCAGGTGAAGAGGCCGGAAACCTCCAGGCGCTGGGCGACATCGACGGCGAGATCGGCGGTGAGAGGCATGCCGAATTCATGGTCCGGACGTCCGGCGAGTTCGACATATTCGGGCGATCCGGGCAGCATGTTGAAGTCGCCCATGACGATGAAGGCTTCCGGATAGGGCAGGTCCGGCAGGCCGATTTCGGGAATGCCGGAAAGGCCGCCGCCTTCCAGCGCGTAGTTGAGCAGGCGCTGGCGCAGGAAACGGATCTGGCTCTGACGCTCGACGGGGCTGCGGTGGTCGAGATGGGTGGAATAGAAGCGGATGAAGCCGAGCGGCGTCTCGATCAGCGCCTCCAGCGCGCCGCGCTGGAAGTTCATCCGCTCCAGGCTGCGGCTGCGCGGCAGAAGGAGATTACGCGACAGATGAATGGGCGTCTTCGACAGCACCATATTGCCGAGCTGGAAGGTGCGGGTGACGGCGCGGCCGGCATCCAGGCGCGAGCCGATATTGACCTCGAAATTGCTGGCATAGGCGACAAAATAGTCCGGCAGCGCTTCGCCGATCTCGGCCACCATGTCGCGGTCGCCGTTGCGCGGGTTGTTGCGGGTGACTTCCTGCAGGGCGATGACATCGGCGCCGCGCACCGCGTCGGCGATGCGGCCGACATCGTATTTGCCGTCGAGGCCGATGCCATACTGGATGTTGTAAGTGACAAGCTTCATTCGCGCCTCCCGGTCTCGCCCGCGAACAGTGCTACCGCGCCCCTGGCTAAAGTGCATCCGGCGCTTTAGTTGCAAACGGGCCTCGCCCTTGGCTCCACCTTGGTTTAGAGCAATCCCGCAAGCGCAATAGCAGAAACCTGAAAATCCGATGAAATTCCTCGACCAAGCCCGAGTTTACATCCGGTCCGGCGACGGTGGTGCCGGATCGATGTCGTTCCGCCGCGAGAAATTCATCGAGTTCGGCGGTCCGGACGGCGGCGACGGTGGCCGAGGCGGCGATGTCTGGATCGAAGCCGTCGATGGCTTGAACACACTGATCGACTACCGTTACCAGCAGCATTTCAAGGCCAAGACCGGCATGCACGGCATGGGCCGCAACATGACGGGCGCCAAGGGCGCCGACGCGACGCTGAAAGTGCCGGCCGGCACCCAGGTATTCGCCGAGGACAATGAGACGCTGATCTGCGATTTAACCGAGGTCGGCCAACGCTTTCTGCTCGCCAAGGGCGGCAATGGCGGCTTCGGCAACCAGCATTTCAAGACCTCGACCAACCAGGCGCCGCGCCGCGCCAATCCCGGCCAGCCGGGCGAGGAGTTGAGCATCTGGCTGCGGCTCAAGCTGATCGCCGATGCCGGCCTCGTCGGCCTGCCCAACGCCGGCAAGTCGACCTTCCTTGCGGCCGTCACCGCCGCCAAGCCGAAGATCGCCGACTATCCCTTCACCACGCTCTATCCGGGCCTCGGCGTCGCCCGCATCGACGGCCGCGAGTTCGTGCTGGCTGACATCCCCGGCCTGATCGAGGGCGCGCATGAGGGCGTCGGCATCGGCGACCGCTTCCTCGGCCATGTCGAGCGCACGCGCGTCCTGCTGCATCTCGTCTCGGCGCAGGAGGAAAATCCCGGCAAGGCCTACAAGACCGTGCGCGCCGAGCTCGCAGCCTATGGCCATGGGCTGGCCGACAAACCTGAGATCGTCGCCCTCAGCCAGGTCGACATACTCGACGCGGACGCCCGCAAGAAGAAGGCTGCCTCGCTGAAACGCGCCGTCGGCCGCGCGCCGATGCTGTTGTCAGCCGTCACCGGCGAAGGCGTCGAGGCTGTGCAGCGCGCGCTGATGGCGGTGGTCACCGAGGCACGCGATGCCGTTCCCGCTCCAGTCGATACGCGCTGGCGGCAAAACCCATGAAATCGCTGAAATCATACCGGCGCATAACCGTGAAGATCGGCTCGGCGCTGCTCGTCGACCGCGCGACCGGCTTGAAGCGCGATTGGCTGACCTCTTTAGCCGAGGACATCGCGGTGCTCGCCAATGCCGGCGCGGAGGTGCTCGTCGTCTCCTCGGGCGCCATTGCGCTCGGCCGCACCATTCTCGGGCTCGGCAAACGCGCGCTGAAGCTCGAGGAAAGCCAGGCGGCGGCGGCCGTCGGCCAGATCGCGCTTGCGGGCGCCTGGTCGGATGCGCTGGGCAGGGACGGGCTCAAATCCGGGCAGATTCTGTTGACCCTCGGCGATACCGAGGAGCGCCGCCGCTACCTCAACGCCCGCGCAACGATCTCGACCTTGCTCAAGATGAAGGCGGTGCCGGTCATCAACGAGAACGACACGGTCGCGACCTCCGAAATCCGTTATGGCGACAACGACCGGCTGGCGGCGCGGGTGGCGACGATGATGGGCGCCGATCTTCTGGTGCTGCTTTCCGACATCGACGGACTCTATACGGCGCCGCCGGCCAAGGACCCGCAAGCCAAGTTCATTCCGGTGGTCGACCGCATCACGCCGGACATCGAGGCGATGGCGGGCGCCGCCGCTTCGGAACTCTCGCGCGGCGGCATGCGGACCAAGCTCGACGCGGGCAAGATCGCCAACGCCGCCGGCACCGCGATGATCATCACCGCCGGCACGCGCCTGTCGCCGCTGATGGCGATCGAGCGCGGCGAGCGCGCCACTTTCTTCAACCCCAGCGCCAACCCGGTGAAGGGCTACAAGACCTGGATCGCGGGACAGTTGGAGCCGGCCGGGCGGCTCACCGTCGATGCCGGCGCTGTCGGCGCGCTGAAATCGGGCAAGTCGCTGCTGCCGGCCGGCGTCAAGCTCGTCAGCGGCAATTTCTCGCGCGGCGACACGGTGGCGATCCTGTCGCCCGAGGGCCGCGAGATCGCGCGCGGGCTGGTTGCCTATGATGCCGCCGATGCCGTAAGGATCGCGGGTTTGAAGACGGCCGAGATCGAAAATGTGCTCGGCTACGAGGCTCGCTCGGCGATGATCCATCGCGACGACCTTGTGGTAAGCGGCGCCGCCAACTGAGACGCGGTCCATTGATTTATGGTCGCTACTTCTCGGGCTTCGGTGGCCATTGGGGTGGATTGCGGTATCTCTCCTGAAATTCTCGCTGCATTTTCACAAGCTCACTGCAACCGCCCATCTCGGTTTCAATGGCGGCCTTGGCTTGTCGATCTACTTCGGCCTGAGGGAGATCGCTCCCGCCTTCTGATAGCATCTCGCGGACGAGTTCGGCGGTTGTCGTTATCTTCGACCCGCCTTCGTCCAGCGTTTTCTTGAATTTCGCCTCGAGTCGTGCGCGCGGACCGCACCCGTGGGCCTCCTCAACAACGACAAAGATTTGGGAAAGCGGCATCGGTGGTGCGCCGCAATAGCGCTCGGCGAGTCCGATGGAGAATATGGAACTCATCATGGTCATAGCCTTGCCATCGGGGCTTTCGCCGGGTTCGATCTTGTCGTCGCAGTAATCGGCCGCGCGCAGCCCGGTCGGCACGAACATCGCGCCCAGAACAACGAGGATTATGGCGCCCTTCATGCTGCCTCCCCCAACTTTGCAGCCATTGCCGCGAGGCCCAACCGCGTGTAAATCCACCAGCTTCACCGGAGCGGTCAAATGTTGGACAAACACCAAGGCCAAGATGTAGCCAGTTTGATGGCACAGATAGGCGGCAAGGCGCGCGCTGCTGCCGGACCGTTGGCCGTCGCATCGACCAAGGCCAAGAACGACGCCTTGGCCGCCATGGCCGACGCCATCCTGCGCAACGAGCAGGCGATCCTAGAGGCTAACGCCATCGATATGTCGAATGGCGAGGAAGCCGGGCTGTCCGGTTCCTTCATGGACCGGCTGAAACTTAACCCCTCACGCATCAAGGCGATGGCCGACGGCATTCGCGAGATCGCGGCGTTCAAGGATCCGGTCGGCGAGGTGATTGCCGAATGGGACCGGCCGAACGGCCTCCATATCGAGCGCGTGCGCACGCCGCTCGGCGTCATCGGCGTCATCTATGAAAGCCGCCCGAACGTGACGGCGGATGCCGGCGCGCTCTGCCTGAAAGCCGGCAATCCCGTGATCCTGCGCGGCGGCTCGGATTCGATCAATTCGTCGTCGGCTATCCATGCCTGCATGGTCGAAGGGTTGAAGGCAGCCGGCCTGCCGCAAGACGCCATCCAATTGGTGCCGACCACCGACCGCGCCGCGGTCGGCGAGATGCTCAAGGGCCTAGCCGGCAATCTCGACGTCATCATCCCCCGCGGCGGCAAGAGCCTAGTCGGGCGCGTGCAGACCGAGGCGCGCGTGCCGGTCTTTGCCCATCTCGAAGGCATCTGCCATCTCTATGTCGATCGTTCGGCGAAGCTCGACATGGCGGTCCAGATCGCCGTCAACGCCAAGATGCGGCGCACCGGCGTGTGCGGCGCCGCCGAGACGCTGCTCGTCGACCGCGCGGTCGCGTCCACCCATCTGGTGCCGATCCTGAAGGCCCTGCGCGCGGTCGGCTGTGAGGTCCATGCCGACGCCGAGGTGATGAAAGCCTTTGCCGACGCCAGCCCGGCGACCGACGCCGACTGGGTGACGGAATATCTCGACGCGATCATCGCGGTGAAGCTGGTCGACGGCGTGGCGGGCGCGATCGAGCATATCGAGACCTTCTCCTCGCATCACACCGAGGCGATCGTCGCCGAGGATGCGCAAGCGGTCGAAACATTCTTCAGCGAGATCGACTCGGCGATTTTGTTGCACAATGCCTCGACACAGTTCGCCGACGGCGGCGAGTTCGGCATGGGCGCCGAGATCGGCATCGCCACCGGCAAGATGCATGCGCGCGGACCGGTCGGCGTCGAGCAGCTGACCTCGTTCAAGTACTGCGTGCGCGGGTCGGGGCAAGTGAGGCCTTGATGTCGCTTGCTCTAAGAGGCTGAAGCTTGCGCCTAGGCACCCCCCTCTGGCCTGCCGGGCATCTCCCCCGCAAGGGGGGAGATCAGCTGATTTTCCCGGTTTCGCCAGTCGCCAACACTGCAAGATTTGCGGCTGCGAAGGAGCTGCCAATATCCGCCCTTGCGGGGGAGATGGCCGGCAGGGCAGAGGGGGGTGCCTAGCGTCATGCTTTCCCAGCCCGAGCAGCCCGTCCCCGCGCCCTATCTCCACATGCCGCATGCCGGCAAAGGGCTGGCCGTCGGCCTGTTCGGCGGCTCGTTCAACCCGCCGCATGCGGGCCACGCGCTGGTCGCCGAGGTTGCGCTGAGAAGGCTGGCCCTCGACCAGCTCTGGTGGATCGTGACGCCCGGCAATCCGCTGAAAAGCGCGCGCGAGCTGGCGCCTCTCGCCGAGCGCGTCGCGCTGTCCGAAAGGATCGCCAGGAATCCGAAGATCAAGGTCACTGCCTTCGAGGCGGCGCAGCATGTCCGCTACACCGCGGACACGCTGGCGCTGGTTAAGGCGCGCAATCCAGGCGTCGACTTCGTCTGGATCATGGGTGCGGATTCCTTACGCGACTTCCATCGTTGGCAGCGCTGGCGCGAGATCGTGCTGACCTTCCCGATCGCGGTCATCGACCGACCGGGCGCCACGCTCTCCTTCCTGTCCTCGGTCGTCGCCAAGACCTTCGACTATGCCCGCGTCGACGAAGGCGACGCGCCGCTGCTTGCCCGCATGCGGGCGCCGGCCTGGACCTTCATCCACGGCCCGCGCTCGTCCCTTTCCTCCACCGCGATCCGCAAGGCGGCGAAGGGCTGAGGCCACCCTTCTTCCACAAGGGGCCGAGCGATGTCGCTTTTACGGCGGCCTTTCGCGTTCCGATCAGCCAAGCTGCGAGGGCATGCTGACGCAGACCCAAACCGATCCCGGACAATCGGCGCCGCTGATTGCCATTGCCAGCGTCATCGTGTCGATGGCGCTGATCGCGATCGGCAACGGGCTGATGTTCGCCTTCATTCCGGTGCGGCTCGGCGCCGACGGTTTCGATCCGACCTGGGCCGGACTGATCGTCACCGGCCTTTCGGCCGGCGGGCTCGCCGGCTGCATCCTGACCGGACCCTTGGTGCGCCGGGTCGGCCATGCCCGCGCGTTCATGGTGCTTTCGGCGCTGATCGCGCTCTCCAACGTGGCGATCGGCGCCGGACCGATGCCGCTGCTGTGGATCGCGGCGCGGGCGCTCTACGGCTTCGCCATATGCGGCCTTTTCATCGTCGCGCAGAGCTGGCTCAACGACGCCCTGCCGAACGCCATACGCGGCCGGGTGATGGCGGTGTTCTACGTCGCCTATATCGCCGGATTGGGCGTCGGTTATGCGACGCTCGCCGCGATCGACATCCAGACGGCGGCGGCGCCGCTGATCGGCATCGCCTTCACCGCGTTGTCCATCCTGCCGGTGGGCATGACGCGGCTTGCCCAGCCGCCCGCGCCGCAGGCCGCTTCGGTGGCGCTCGGCCAAGCGTGGAGGATCTCGCCAGTCGGCGTCGTCGGCATGCTGGCGGTGGGCGGCCTGTCGATGATCATTTCCGGTTTTGCGCCGATCCACGCCACCGCCAAGGGTTACAGCCAGGCAGAGGTGGCGCTGCTCTTGTCGGCGATGCCGGTCGGCACGCTGATCCTGCAGATACCGCTCGGCTGGCTCTCGGACCGTACCGACCGCCGCTATGTGCTGGCGGGCACGGCGGCGCTGGCGGTGGCGGCGAGCCTGCTCGCCATCGCCTTCGACGGCGGCGCGCTGATGGCCCTGGTGGCGATCTACCTGATCTGGGACGGTGCATCGGAATCGATCTATTCGCTGTCCAGCGCCCACGCCGCCGACCGCGCCAGGAAGGAAGAGCTGCTGGCGCTGTCGAGTTCGCTGCTCTTTGCCTGGTCGCTGTCCGGCTTCATCGTACCCGGCATCGTGACGGCGCTTTCCGCCGTCTTCGGCACCGGGACCTTCATCTATGTCGGCATCGCCATCGCTTCCGCGTTTTGCCTGTTCGTGCTGTGGCGGGTGTTTGCGGCGCGACCGATGCCCGCTGCCGCAACCGGCAGCTTCGCGCCGATGTCGGCGCAGACGCCCCTGCCGGTGGAGCTCGCCTTCGCGTCGGAGCAGCCGACAAAGCCGGCCAAGGACTGACGAGATTATTGCTTGCGGACTTCCGGGGACGGTATCTCGGGCGGCGGCAGGGGGATCGAAATGCCCTCGTTGTCGAAGGCCAGCTTGGCGCGTTTGGTCAAGTCGATCTGGGTGGCGAAATAGTCGGCCGCGGAAGTCCAGTAGCGCAGGGTCAGTGAAACCGTGCTCTCGCCAAGCCCTGCGATGAAGGCGATCGGCGCCGGCTCGCGCCGGATGCGCTTCTCGGCATTGGCGATGGCAAGCAGCGTCTTCTGCCCGCGGTCGATGTCGTTCCATGAACCGATGCTCAAGCTGATATCGGTGCGTCTGACGCCGTTGCGGGTGAAATTGCGCACCGGCTGGTTCCACAGCGTTTGGTTGGGCGCCAGGATGTAGATACCTTCGACAGTGCGCAGCTTGGTCGCGAACAGGCCGATCTCCTCGATCGAGCCGGCGATCGCACCGACCTCCACATATTCCCCAATGCGGAAGGGCCTCAGCGCAAGCAGCATGATGCCGGCGGCGATGTTCTGCAGCGTACCTTGCAGTGCAAGGCCGATCGCCAGACCGGCAGCGCCGATCGCGGCGATGATCGAAGCCGTCTGCACGCCAAACTGGCCGAGCACCATGATAACGACCAGTATCAGGATGCCGTAGCGGACGACCTGGGAGAAGAAGTGGCGCAGCGTCTCGTCAAAGCCGTGAATATGACCGAGCCCGGCATAGATCGATCGCTCGGCAAGGCCGGCAACGAGGTAGCCGACAACCAGAAGGATCACAGCACCGATTGCCGAGAAGGAATAGGAGACTATCAGCGAGCTGAGCTGCGCAAGCCCGGCTTGAATCGTGATGAGGGCGCTCTGCGGGTCGATTGGCATGGTTGGGAATCCCCTTTGTCCGGTGTGCCGATAACCCATGCGGCGCGCAGGGGTTCCGCTCTTTTCAGCCTTCCGAGGGCCTGTCCGGCCTGCCGAGGCCGCCCTGAGAGCGCGCCCGTCTTGAAACTGCAATGGAACTCTGCCTATCTAAGCAGGGTCACCTGATTTGCCGGGTGATTTGGTTGTTCTTATTGGGAAAGGAAACACACTGAGAACAGCACTGCGGAAGAAGGCCGATATCGTGCCTTCGCCGGCCGGGATCAGCGGAAGCGATGCTGCCTCCCTCGCCATCAAGACAGTCCTTGCCAGTCTGGAAGACTCCAAGGCCGAAAACATCGTCTCAATCGACATCCAGGGTAAATCGAGCCTCGGCGACTATATGGTCGTCGCATCGGGCCGATCGCACCGCCATGTCTCGGCGGTCGCCGACCATCTCCTCAAGGCGCTCAAGGATGCCGGTCTCGGCATGGCGCGCGTCGAAGGGCTGGCCAGCGCCGACTGGGTCCTGATCGATTCCGGCGACATCATCGTCCATGTCTTCCGTCCCGAAGTCCGCGAATTCTACAATCTCGAAAAGATGTGGCAGGCGCCGGATCTCGAGGAAGAGACCTTGCACTGAGCCGTATCGCGGGCCGTGACCGTTCCGGTCCGGCGCCGATCGAGAGCTCGCCGAGGCGAGGATGAAGATCACCGTTCATGCCGTGGGCCGGATGAAGACCGGCCCCGAGAGAGAGCTCGCCGACCGCTATTTCGAGCGCTTCGCCAAGAGTGGGCCCGCGGTCGGGCTGGAATTTGCCGGCGTTGTCGAGACATCCGAGAGCCGCGGCCAGAGCGCCGACGAACGTCGCCGCGAGGAGGGCCAGAAGCTGCAGGGTCAGCTGCAGCAAGGCAACGTGCTGTTCCTGCTCGACGAACGCGGCAAGGCGCTGTCCTCGGAGGACCTGGCGGCCCGCATCGGCCAGTTGCGCGACAGCGGCCGCAAGGCGCTGGTCATCGCGATCGGCGGCGCGGACGGCCATCACAAATCCTTGCGCGAAGAGGCCGATCTGGTGTTGTCGTTCGGAGCGCTGACCTGGCCGCATCAGCTGGTGCGCGTCATGCTCGGCGAACAGCTCTATCGCATCGCCACCATCCTTGCCGGGCATCCCTATCACCGCTCGTGAGTCATCGTTCGCGCTGTGACCCCGAAAGCTGGGGATCACGTCCGCTTGCACCGATTTCCGCCTCAATGAACCGACATCACGGTTGTTGCGGGTGCTCCAACATGGTTGATGGTTCGTTAACGAAGCGGCGGATAGAGTCGAGGCCTGATGTCTGAAGGCTGGAATTCGAGAACGCGCGCCTGGCGCAGCCGCTGCGGCTTGACACTAGTCGCCGCGCTGATCGCGCTCGGGCCGGCTATGGCCGCGGAAAATTCGCTCGATGTCGCACCGGACCCCGACAAGAGCCGGGTCGAATACGAGCAGGTCTCCAAGGAAATCTCCTTGTCCTCCGAGCGGCTGGCCAAGCTTGCCGCCGACGTCGCGACGGTGAAGAAGGACCATGCCTCGATCAGTGCGGCGCTGATCCAGTCGGCGATGACCGAGCAGAAGCTCGGCCAGGACATCGAGGACATCGGCGCCAAATTGGAAGGACTGAAGGCCGAGCAAGAGAAGCTGCACGCTTCGCTGGTGGCGCGGCGCGACGTACTTGCCGAGGTGCTCGGCGCGCTGCAGCGCATGGGGCTCAATCCGCCACCGGCGATCCTGGTCAAGCCGGAGGACGCGTTGTCGTCGGTGCGCAGTGCCATCCTGCTCGGCGCCGTGGTGCCGGAATTGCGCCAGCAGACCGACAGGCTGCTCGCCGATCTCAAGGAACAGACCCGGGTGACGGCCTCCATCGAGGCCGAACGCGGGCGGCTTACCGCTGCCGTCACCGAGCAGACGGCGGAAAAGAAACGACTGACCATGCTGCTCGCGGCCAAGCAGAAGCTGCAGGCCGATACCGAAGCGGCCCTGGCAGCAGAGCGGCAGCGCTCGCAGCAGCTGGCGGACAAGGCCAGCAGCCTCAAGGACCTCATCGCCTCGCTCGAGGCCGACAAGGCGCGCAAGGCGGCCGACCAGGCCAAGGCGGCCGATCGGAAATCGGCGGACGCCGACACGACCGCATCGACGGCGGAACCCGCCGCGCCGCCGGTGCAGGAGGGCAATCGTTTAGCCGCTTCCGCCCCGTTCGCGGCGCTCCAGGGCCAGATCGCGCTGCCGGTCATCGGCAAGATCAAACGGCGCTTCGGCACCGACGACGGCAATGGCGCAATGATGCAGGGAGACATGGTTGCGACACAATCGGGGGCCATCGTCACCGCGCCGGCGGATGGAAACGTTCTTTATGCGGGGCCGTTTCGCTCCTATGGTCAACTCTTGATCCTCAATGCGGGCGATGGGTATCATGTCGTCCTGGCGGGGATGAGCAGAATCAGCGTCGCGACCGGACAGTCGGTGCTCGCAGGAGAGCCGATCGGCGCGATGGGAGAGGCCCGGGTGGCAAGCACCTCGGCCTCGCAGAATGGAAATGCGACGCCGGAACTCTATGTTGAGTTCCGCAAGGATGGAAAACCCGTCGATCCGAACCCCTGGTGGGCGGACCGATTTTCTGGAAGGACGTGAAATGATGCGGAAATTGTCGCTTCTGTTTGCCGGCGCGCTGATGGGCGCATCGGCAATGAGCCTGGTCTACGGCGCACCTGGCTCGGCGGCGAATGCTGCGGGTTCCGAGACCTACAAGCAGCTGGCGATCTTCGGCGACATCTTCGAGCGCGTGCGCGCGCAATATGTGACGCCCCCGGACGACAAGTCGCTGGTTGAGAACGCCATCAACGGCATGCTCGCTTCGCTCGACCCGCATTCGTCCTACATGAATGCCGAGCAGGCGCAGGATATGCGCGTGCAGACCAAGGGCGAGTTCGGCGGCCTCGGCATCGAGGTCACGATGGAGAACGACCTGGTCAAGGTGATCACGCCGATCGACGACACGCCGGCCGCAAAGGCGGGCGTGCTTGCCGGCGACTATATCGCCAAGATCGACGGCGAGGAGGTGCGCGGCCTCACCCTCAACGACGCGGTCGAGAAGATGCGCGGCCCGGTCAATACGCCGATCAAGCTCACCATCCTGCGCCAGGGCGCCGACAAGCCGATCGAGTTGACGGTCGTGCGCGACATCATCAAGGTCAAGGCGGTGAAGTACCGGGTCGAGAATGACATCGGCTACATGAAGATCACCTCTTTCACCGAGAAGACCTATGACGATCTTGAGAACGCCATCGAGAACATCAAGAAGCAGGTGCCCAACGACAAGCTGAAGGGCTATGTGCTCGACCTGCGCCTCAATCCGGGCGGCCTGCTCGACCAGGCGGTGAGCGTGTCGGACGCCTTCCTGAAGCGCGGCGAGATCGTCTCGACCCGCGGCCGCGATCCGAAGGACGTTACCCGCTTCGACGCCAAGCCGAAGCAGAACGACGACATCGGCGGCAAGCCGCTGATCGTGCTGGTCAATGGCGGCTCGGCAAGCGCGTCCGAGATCGTTGCCGGCGCGCTGCAGGATCTGCGCCGCGCCACCGTCGTCGGCACGCAGTCGTTCGGCAAGGGCTCGGTGCAGACCATCATCCCGCTCGGCGAGAACGGCGCGCTCAGGCTCACGACGGCGCTCTATTACACGCCGTCGGGCAAGTCGATCCAGGGCAAGGGTATCACGCCCGACATCAAGGTCGAGCAGCCGCTGCCGCCGGACCTGCAGGGCAGGGACCTGACCCGCGGCGAATCGGACCTCAAGGGCCACATCAAGGGGGCCGACGAGAGCTCGACCGGCTCGGGCTCGGCCGCCTATGTGCCGCCGGAGCCGAAGGACGACCTGCAGCTGATCTATGCCGAACAGCTGCTGCGCGGCCAAAAGACCGATCCGGCCTTCCCGCCGAACCCGGACAAGGCTGTGCTGAACCAGTAAAGACGGGGAGGGCCGGGGCAGATCGCTCTGGCCGGCCGACCGAAGCGATGCAATGCTGCCGGGACCGCGAGGTTCCGGCAGTTTGATTCGGGGACAGGGTGGTTCGGCAACGGGCGCTGCGTCGCCTAAGGTTTTGAATTTGCGCGTGAGCGCTGACGATTCGATCAGCTCCGCTGATCCGATCAGTCGCGTCACGGGCCTGGGGATGCGGCTTGGCTGACATCGGCAAGGACATCGAACGCCCGCTCGGACAGACGCTCCGGCCAGAGCGCCCTGCCTCGCGCACCTTCGGCGCCGGCACGCTTGGCGCGGCGGTCGCCATCCTCACTGTATTGGGTATTTCCGGTGCGATCGCGTTGCGTGAAAAACCTTTCCGCAAACCGCAAGAGACGGCCGTTTCGACGCCGAAGGTAATTGTGGCGCCGGCCCCCGCGCCGGCACCGGCGCCGACGCCGGCACCGGCCGAGGTAGCGGCGGCGAAGCCCAATGCGAGCACGCCGATGAAGAGCGATGGCCCGCAAATCATCCATGTCCAGTCTGAAGAGGGCGATGGCCCGCCGAAGGCCGGTATCGTCATCCGCGATCCTTCCACGCTCAGCCAGAATCTCAAGGTCGCGCATATTCCCGACAGGGCGCTGATCGAGGCGAGCGACAGCGGCCCGCTGCCGGTGCGCTCCGCCGATGGCCGCCGACCGTTCGACGTCTATGCGCGGCCCTGGTCTGGCGCGCGCGGCGCGCGCGTGGCGATCGTCATCGGCGGGCTCGCCGTCTCCCAGACCGGCACGCAGGCCGCGATCGCCAAATTGCCCGCCGAGGTGACGCTGGCTTTCGCGCCGCAGGGCAACAGCATCGACCGCTGGATGAAGGCGGCGCGCCAGAGCGGACATGAGATCGTCATGCAGATACCGCTCGAGCCGTTCGACTATCCCAGCGTCAATCCGGGGCGCAACACGCTGACGGTCGATGCGAGTCCGGACGAGAACCTGAAGAGCCTGCACTGGGCGCTGTCGAGGACGACCAACTATACCGGGGTCATGAACTATATGGGCGCGCGTTTCTCGGCTGATGCAAACGCGATGGGCCCGTTCATGGCTGAGCTCGGCAAGCGCGGGCTCGCCTATGTCGACGACGGCTCCTCCGCGCGGAGCCTGGCGCCCGACCTCGCGCTGAAGGATGGCGTCCCGTTCGTCGCCGGCGACATGGCGATCGACGCGGTGCAGGACCGCGGCGAAATCCTCAAGAAGCTGGACAGCCTCGAGGCGACGGCACGCGCCAAGGGCAGCGCCGTCGGCATCGGCTCGGCCTTCGATATCACCGTCGACACGGTTGCGTCCTGGGTGGCAGAAGCAAAGAAGCGCGGCATCGAGATCGTGCCGATTTCGGCGGTGGCGATCGATCCGCAAAAAGGCTGACGCCGACCCTTTCGCCTGAGTACATCTCCAAAACGGCTGGAAATCTGAACGATGGCCAAGAAGATCGATCCCGAAACGCTGCCCTATCGCCCTTGCGTCGGGCTGATGATCCTCAACCCGGCCGGGCTGGTCTGGGTCGGGCATCGCATCGCCGAGCCGGACAGCGAATTCTCCGGCACCACGAAACTCTGGCAGATGCCGCAGGGCGGCATCGACGAGGGCGAGGAGCCGCTCCCGGCGGCGGAGCGGGAGCTTTACGAGGAGACCGGTATGCGCAGCGTGTCGCTGCTTGCCGAAGCGCCGCACTGGATCAATTACGACCTGCCGCCGCATCTGGTCGGCGTCGCCTTCAAGGGCCGCTATCGCGGCCAAACGCAGAAATGGTTCGCCTACCGCTTCGAGGGCGACGAGAGCGAGATTGAGATCAATCCGCCGCCGGGCGGCCACAAGGCCGAATTCGACCAATGGGCATGGCGGCCGATGCGGGAGCTGCCCGACCTGATCGTGCCGTTCAAGCGCAAGGTCTACGAGCAGGTGGTGGCCGCGTTCCAGCATCTTGCTCGCTAGGCGATGGCAGGCGCGCTTCCAACTAAGTTCGGTTAGCGAAGAGGTTGGCACCGTAGTCGAGATCATGCTTTGTTGATGCAGATGCGCCGCAGGCAAAGAGGCAAACATGAACGACGCGCGACAAGCGCACTTCGCTGGCGTCGAGAAGCAAGCAGCTCCGCAACAAGTGTGACCCGTCTTTGTCTGACGCAATTGCCCCGATGACCGGCACCAAAGCGTCTTTGCCGCAAACGACCGCCACCAGCGGCTTTATGCCCAGCGAAACCGCAGCCGGCGCGATCCTGACCATCGATCTTGGCGCCATCCGCGAGAACTACCGGCGGCTGAAGGCGCGGCTGGCGGGCGTGCGCTGCGCCGGCGTGCTCAAGGCCGACGGCTATGGCCTCGGTGCAGCGCGCGTGGCATCGGCGCTGATGAAGGAAGGCTGCGAGATCTTCTTCGTCGCGCTGCTCGGCGAGGGCATCGCGCTGCGCAAGGCGCTTGGACCCGGACATGAGATCTTTGTGCTCAACGGCCTGCCGCCGGGCTCCGAGCCGGAAGCGATCGCGACTGGGCTTCATCCTGTCATCAACAGCACCGCTCAGTTGAGGGCGTGGCGTGAAGCGGCGCTTGCCGCCGGCCGAAAGCTGCCGGCCGCTGTTCAGGTCGACAGCGGCATGTCACGGCTCGGTATGCCGACGGCTGACGTCGAGGCGCTCGCGGCGGATGCTTTCGGCGGCATCGACATCCGCCTGGTGATGAGCCATCTCGCCTGCGCCGACGAGCCGCGCAATCCTGCCAACGAAGCGCAGCGGCTCGCGTTTGAGCGGCTGCGCGGGATGCTGCCCAAGGCGCCGGCCTCGCTTGCCAATTCGTCCGGCATCTTTCTCGGATCGGCCTACCACCACGACCTCGCGCGGCCGGGCGCGGCGCTCTACGGCATCAACCCAACGCCGGGCGAGGCGAACCCGATGATGCCGGTGGTCCGGCTGCAGGCGAAGGTGGCTCAGACGCGCAACGTCGAAGACGGCGCCGGCGTCGGCTACGGCCACACCCATCATGCGCGCGGACCGCTCAGGCTGGCGACAATCTCGCTCGGCTATGCCGATGGCTGGCACCGGCGCGCGGCGTCGGCCGCCTGGTTTGAGGGCGTGCGGCTGCCTTTCGTCGGGCGGGTATCGATGGATTCCATTGTCCTCGACATTTCAGCGCTTCCGGTCGATCAACTGGGCGAGGGCGACCTCGTCGAGCTCATCGGGCCGTCGCAAAGCCTCGACGACGCGGCCGCACATGCCGGAACCATCGGCTACGAGGTGCTGGCCAGCTTGGGTGCGCGCTTTCACCGCCGCTACATCGGAGGGTGAAAGGGGCGGCTTGCTTGACAAGCCGATGCATCTCGGCAAGGGTCGAGGCATGAGCAACCTCGCCCATAGCAGAACCTTTTTCAGGGTTTGCCCCATCGCGGGAGCGTAGCCCCGGCGCGGTCGTGTTGGCGACCGCCGAGCCGGGGCATTTGAATTCCTGACATCGTCATTCGAGCCAGCCAGCCTTTCGCGGCTGTCGGCTCTTCGTCGCCGCCTTTGAGCGGGCTGCAGCGCGCGTCGGTTCGTCGACGTGCAAATCCAGGAGGTTTGCCATGAATGCCACAACCCAATCGCGTTCCCGAAACACGATCCTCGTCAGCGACGCGGACCACGACCGGCTCAGCGGCCTTGCCAGAACCTTTCTCGAGCGGACGCCCGAGATGGCCGAGGACCTGCTCGCCGAGATGGACCGCGCGCGGATCGCCGCCGAAGCGGCGATGCCAGCCGATGTCGTGCGGATGGGCACGACGGTGACGCTTCACGACGGGGAAGGAAGCATTCAGCGCGTCACGCTAGTCTATCCCGCCGAGGCCGACATCGCCGAAAAACGCATCTCGGTGCTGACGCCGCTCGGAACCGCGCTGATCGGCGCGCGTGCCGGCCGCACAGTCTCCTGGCGAAGCCGCGACGGCCGGGTGCTTTCGGCGACCATCCACGCGGTCGAGCAATCCGCGTCGCGGAGAGCGCCATGACCAGGACCATCTATCGCCTCACGCCGAAGGATCTCGCGGTTCTCGAAGCGATGCTGATGCGCCGGCGCGCCTTTGCCGACGCGATCGTGCCGATGCTCGAACGCAAGCTCGCCGAGAGCGACATCATCCCGGCCGGCATGGTCGAGCCCGACATCGCCACGCTGAACAGCCGGGTAGTCTTCCGGATCAACGACGGAGCCCCGGAGACGAGGACGTTGATGCTGGGCGACGCCTCCGCTCCTGTCGGATTCGGCCTGCCGCTCGGCACCTGGCGCGGCCTCTGCCTGCTCGGCATGAGGGCGGGCCAGTCGGTAGTGGCCGAGCGCCCCGACGGCAGCCGCGAGCGCATCCTTCTCGAGGATGTGGCCTACCAGCCGGAGGCCGAGCATCAGGCGGCTCGGACTGCCGGACGGCGACCCCTTGGCCCGAGGCTGGTGTACAGCGCCGCAGGCGATCGTTGGCCCCTTGGCGGGGGCGGCAAAATCCGGCAGACAGAAGGCGACGATCCCGGCCCTTCGGCGGCATGATCGGTTTGAGGAGCAATAGAATGAAAGTCCTGGTGCTGGGCGGCGGTGTGATCGGGATCACCACCGCCTACTTCCTTGCCGAGGCTGGCCATGAAGTCACGGTGATCGACCGGCAGCAGGGACCGGCGCTGGAGACCAGCTTCGCCAATGCCGGCGAAGTGTCGCCGGGCTATGCCTCGCCATGGGCCGGGCCCGGCATTCCCGTGAAAGCCGTCAAATGGCTGTTGATGAAATACGGACCGCTGGTGGTGCGGCCGGCCTTCGATCCGCATATGTGGACATGGCTCTTGAAGATGCTGCGCAACTGCACGGCCCAGCGCTATGCGCTGAACAAGTCGCGCATGGTGCCCTTGGCCGAGTACAGCCGCGACACGCTGAAGGCGCTACGCACTACGATCGGCATCAGCTATGACGAGCGAGCCAAGGGCACGCTGCAGCTCTTCCGCAAGCAGAAGCAGCTCGACGGCACCGGCGGCGATGTCGAGGTGCTGAAAAAATATGGCGTTCCCTACGAGCTCCTCGACCGGGACGGCTGCATCGCGGCCGAGCCGGCGCTGGCCGGTGTGCGGGAAAAATTCGTCGGTGGGCTGAGGCTGCCCGGCGACGAGACCGGCGACTGCAAGATGTTCACCGACAAGCTGGCCGAGCTTTGCGTGGCGCGCGGTGTCGCCTTCGAATATGGCACGAGCATCCGGCGCGTCGTCAGGAACCGAAACCGCGTCGTCCAGGTCGGCACCGACAAGGGCTGGCGAACGGCGGAGGCTTATGTGATGGCGCTTGGCAGCTATTCGGCTCCCTTCATGCGCAGGATGAAACGGCCGATCCCCGTCTATCCGGTCAAAGGCTATTCCATCACGGTGCCGATAACGGACGCGGCGGCGGCGCCGGTGTCGACCATCATGGACGAGACTTACAAGGTGGCGATCACCAGGCTCGGCGACCGCATCCGCGTCGGCGGCACCGCGGAGATTTCGGGCTTCGACCTTCGTCTGCATGAATCGCGCCGCCGCACGCTCGAGCACTCCGTCGGCGACCTGTTTCCGGGCGGCGGCGATCTCAAGGCGGCGAGTTTCTGGTGTGGCTTGCGGCCGATGACGCCCGACGGGCCGCCGCTGGTCGGGCGCAGCGAATTGTCCAACCTCTATCTCAACACCGGCCACGGCACGCTGGGCTGGACCATGGCCTGCGGCTCGGCGAAAGTGCTTGCCGATATCATTTCCAACCGGGTGCCGGAGATCAACGCGCTCGACCTCAGCCCGGACCGCTACATCAAGGCTTGATTTAAAAGGCCTGTTTCACCCACCCATTGCTGAACAGCAGCCGGTAAGCCCAGCCGATCGTGACATTGGTGGCGACCGGCTGCGAATGGGCGAGATAGTCGTCGTAGACCGACTTCATGCGGCGGTAGAAGGCAGGATCGAGCACCATCATGCCGTTTTCCGAGTCGTGGACGAAGCTGCGATTGTTGAGGTTGACCGAGGAGATCGTCACCAGGCGCTGATCGATCATCATGATCTTGGAATGCAGCACCACGTCGGGCGCCTTGAATTCGCGGATGTTGATGCGGTCGCCATATTTCTCCACGAATAGCTTGTTGAGCGCGGTGAGGAAGCGGCCGCCTATGTCGCCCTTGAGATCGATGCGCCCGACGACGTCGATCTTGACGCCGCGGGCCAGCGCCCGATCGAACGCTCTCGCGAGACTGGGCGTCAGGTTGAGATAGGGATTGACGATCTCGATGCGGTGCTCGGCGGTGTCGATCAGTTCGACGAAGTAGTTTTCCAGTGCATGCCCGTCCTCGTAAGGCACGGAAATGAAGTGCCGCACCACGCTTTGCGGGTGGCCACCGGAACGAACCGGAATGGAAAACGGCCGCGACAGGTTGGTGTCGGCATCGCGCAGCCAGACGGTAGAGAAATGCGCGGCCAGCGTTTCGACCGTCGCCTGGTCGGCGATCTCGATGTCGAAGTCGCTCCAGTTGGAATAGTAGTTGAGCGAGAAGCCGTCGGTCTCGCCGTATTGCTGCAGCTGAGGGTAGCGCGACAGGTCGATCGGCTTATGAAACAGGAACCCGTCATGGATGTTGCGGCCGCCGATGATGACGCGCGAGCGGCCGGGTTCCTCGGCCAGGGTCGCCAGCATCTTGATGTGATGGGTCTTGTGCAGCTGTGAGAGCTGCTCGTCGATCGGCGCGCCGTGATCGGCCTGCCAGCGATATTCCTGCAATTGGATATTGGGAAACTCCGCCGCCAGCCGATGCAGCAGGGCGTCGTCCTTGTCGCGCTCCAGCACGTCGGTGACCAGGATGCGTACCTTGGTGCCGAGCGCCGCGTGGTGGCGGATCAGCCGCTCCATGATGCGGCCGGAAAAGTCCGCCTTGAACTCCAGCGACGACAGATAGATCAGCTTGAGTCTCGGCGCGTTGGAGAAATCGAGCGGCAGTTCGGGATCGGCCTTGTCGAAGGCGCTGTCGGGCAGCGTCTTGCCGAGCAGCGCCTCGACCTTGGAATTGAAGCCGTCGCGCGATTTGCGCAGCAGGGTCGGCGACCCGAGCGGCAGCGCGCAGGTCTGCGACAGCCAGCGGCCGGCATAAAAGGCGCGGTCGAGCGCTTCGAGCCCGGCCGGATCTGGCACCGGACAACGATCATAGCGGCTGTCGAGTGCCGTGATCCAAGGGTCGGCGGCCTCCTCGCGCAGGATGGTAAGCTTCGCGCCGGACGGCGCGAGGCTGGAGCTGACGGTGAGGTCGCAGCGGGTGAGCGCTTCGCTTGGAAACAGGCTGGCAGATGTCTCGGCCGCCGGCAGGCTGAGATGGAACGGGGCACCTTTGGCAATTGTGCGCGACCGGCCCGAGACGCGCATCGCCAGCGATCCGTCGCAGCTGCCGCCGATCACGACCGTTTGCCGGCCGGCCTGGCGGAGCACGATCTCGACCGAGCGCGCCTGCAGACCGGAGAAGCTGAAGCTCTTGGGGGCGGACGGCCTGGCGGCAGCGTCGAGATAGAGCGTCTGGCGCGACATGCGCCAGCGACCGGTGAAATGGCCTTCGCCCGGTTTGCCTGAAGCCAGCGGCTGCTCCGTGCTGTCGAGCGGCTTCGCCAGCCGTCGCAGGGCCGGATAAGTTGCCTGGAAACGATCATTGTGGACGTCGCGCCAGTCACGGCCGAAGCGGCCGGTGCCGTTGGTGCGGTCGAGCGCATCGATTCGGCTTTGGGCCAGCAACGCCTCGAATCGCTTTTCATAGGCGGCATTGCCATTGTCCGCGAAGTAGCGGGCGCTGGCGATCTCGGCGCCGCTTCGATCCGCCGAGATGGGCGCACGCGCGCAGGCCCCGTCTCCCGGAAAGAAGGCGCAGGCGGAACGGCCCGGCATGCCGGCGCATCCGGCGAGCGCGGTCAGCGCCAGGCCAAGCAGCAGCCTGGTCACGACGGCTCCCGGTCTCACCCGGTCGCCCCGTTCATGACCTTGAGCTGGGCGGGATCGCGCGGCGGCATGAAGCCCTGCGGAAAGACCTTGCAGACCGGAAGCGCGAAGGTGGCTATCAAGAGCTCGGCCTCGCCGCGCATCTTCCTTGGCGCCGTCTTGTCGCCGCGGATCGTCCTTGCCGAAGCGATCAGCGCGCCGTCGCAATCGCAATGATTGTGGCGGGCGATATAGCAGGCATCGTGGATCCGGCAGGCGGCATCGAGCCGGTCGACCGGGGTGGCCGAGAGATCGCCGGTGCGGGTTCCGGGACCGCAATAATTGCCGAAGACGAAAGGCGAGGGGCGGGCCATCGCATAGCGGATCGGCTTCGGCAGTTCAGCTTCGGGAACCCTGGCCCACGGATTGGCGCAGCCGGAGAGGCAAAGCAGCGGCAGGATGGCAAGAATGGCTCGCATGTCTGCGCCGGCTTTCCAAGATTCCCCCTCGCCTGCCATGGCATGGCGAAGCACTGGTGCCACACTGGCCGATTTTGTGGCAAGCGCAAGGCGGGTCGGCTCCGCCTTCGGTTCGGCCAGTTTCAGCAACGACAGGCTGGCGCGATTCCCGGACGGCTATCCCGTGCGGATGGCCGGCATGGATTTTCCACCTCGGCGACGGCGATGTCAGCTTCTAGGCCACGCCAGGATCGCGATTTCGATACGCGAGGGCCACTACGGCTTAGTCACCTGCGGGCTGATGGGCAACAGCGCCGAGGAAGCCGGCCGGATGTGGGCGCCGTTCGCGGCTGAGGCCGACGAGGTTGTGAATTCTTTCGTCCTCGATGCGGCTCAATGGCGGTTCGAAAGCGGATCGGCCTTTTTGGACGGCATCACACGAACAACCCTTTTTCCCGCTCCACCGCCCTGGTGATGAAATTGGCGACGAGCTGGACCCGGCGCAGCGGCCTCACCGATTCGTGATAGACCAGCCAGTACGCGCGGCGGATGGGCGCGACGATGTCTACCGGCACCAGCTCCGGCATCGAGCGGGCGACGAAGGTATGCAGGATGCCGATGCCGGCGCCCGAGCGCACCGCCTCCGCCTGGCCAAGCGCTGACGAGATGGCGAAGCTGGTGCGCCAGTCCGGGCTGAACTCCGCGGCATAGTCGAGCGAAGGGCTGACGATGAGGTCGGGCACATAGCCGATCAGCGTGTGCCGATCGAGCTCGGCTGCTGACTTCGGCAGGCCGTTGGCTTCCGCATAGGTGCGGGAGGCGAACAGGCCGAGCGTATAGTCGACCAGCTTTCCTGCCACCAATCGACCCTCGGTCGGCCGCTCGACGGTAATCGCGATGTCGGCCTCGCGCCGCGACAGGGAGAAGGAGCGCGGCACCGGCACCAGCTGGATCGTGAGCTCGCGGTGGAGCGCCGTCAGCTCGCCCAAACGCTTGGCGAGGAAGGCGACACCGAAACCGTCGGGAGCGCCGATGCGCACCGTGCCGGAGACGTCGTCGCCCTCGCCGGCGATGGTCGAGCGCGCTGCGATCATGTCGCTCTCCATGCGCTCGGCGATGTCGAGGAAGCGCTCGCCGGCCGGCGTCAGCTCACTGCCGGTGGTCAGGCGACGGAAGAGTTTCGTCCGCAGCGCTTCCTCGAGCGCCGCGAGCCGTCGCGAGACGGTGGCGTGGTTAAGCTCCAGCCGTTTTGCCGCGCCGAGGATCTGGCCGGCGCGCGCCACGGCGAGGAAGATGCGGACATCATCCCAGTTCATGGGGATGGTCCAGGTTAGTCGCCAGCGCTGCGTTCCCCCCCACCCCCCTCTGTCCTGCCG
>NZ_RZSN01000190.1:0-10529 GCF_003997315.1 Mesorhizobium sp. M1A.F.Ca.IN.020.04.1.1 | reverse complement strand
GGTGGGCGCGTTCTCCGGCGCCGTCGAAGCCTCGCAGCGCATGCTCCAGCCGTTCCTCGACGATCTCGAGGCGCGGGCCGAAGCCGCCAACAATTCGTCCAAGGCGCGCAAGGCGACCGAGACGCTGATCGCCGAGGCGCAGACCTTCGCCAGGGATGTGACCGACATCGCGGCGAACGCCAGCGCTGAGAAGGCGCTCGACGCGAGAGGCGACACGGTAGCCGGAACGGCCGCGACCGGTCTGATGCCGGAAGATTTCAGGCAGCCCAAGGCGATCGACAAGCCGGCAAAGCCGTCCGACCTGAAGGCGATATCGGGCATCGGGCCGAAGCTGGAGAAGGTGCTGAATGGTCTTGGCATCTGGTCCTACGACCAGATCGCTGCCTGGACCTTGGAAGAGATCGCCTGGGTCGAGGATTACCTGTCGCTCGCCGGCCGCGTCGGCCGCGACGACTGGACTGGCCAAGCGGCGGCGCTGGCCGCCAAATAGTGAGATGAAATGCCGGGCGCAGTCGCGCCCCGGAACGAAAGATTGCGGGAAATCCGCGAGGGTTTGAGGCGAATGGCAAAGCTCAAGGTCGACGGGAAAGAGATCACGGTACCCGACCATTACACGCTGCTGCAGGCGGCCGAGGACGCCGGCGCGGAAGTGCCGCGCTTCTGCTTCCATGAGCGGTTGTCCATCGCCGGCAATTGCCGCATGTGCCTGATCGAGGTGAAGGGTGGCCCGCCCAAGCCGCAGGCCTCCTGCGCCATGGGCGTGCGCGACCTGCGCCCCGGCCCGAACGGCGAAGCGCCGGAAATCTTCACCAACACGCCTATGGTCAAGAAGGCCCGCGAAGGCGTGATGGAGTTCCTGCTGATCAACCATCCGCTGGATTGCCCGATCTGCGACCAGGGCGGCGAGTGCGACTTGCAGGACCAGGCGATGGCCTTCGGCGTCGACTCCTCGCGCTACCATGAGAACAAGCGGGCGGTCGAAGACAAGTATATCGGTCCGCTGGTCAAGACGGTGATGAACCGCTGCATCCACTGCACGCGCTGCGTCCGCTTCACCACCGAGGTCGCCGGCATCTCCGAACTCGGCCTGATCGGCCGCGGCGAGGATGCCGAGATCACCACCTATCTCGAACAGGCGATGACCTCGGAGCTCCAGGGCAACGTCATCGACCTTTGCCCGGTCGGCGCGCTGACCTCCAAGCCGTTCGCCTTCCAGGCGCGGCCGTGGGAGCTGACCAAGACGGAGTCGATCGACGTCATGGACGCCGTCGGCTCGGCGATCCGCGTCGATAGCCGCGGCCGCGAGGTGATGCGCATCCTGCCGCGCGTCAACGAGGCCGTGAACGAGGAGTGGATCTCGGACAAGACGCGCTTCATCTGGGATGGCCTGCGCACCCAGCGCCTCGATCGTCCCTACGTTCGCAAGAACGGCAAGCTTGCTCCGGCAAGCTGGGCGGAAGCCTTCGCGGCGATCAAGGACGAGGTGTCGAAGACCGCCCCTGAGCGCGTCGGCGCGATCGCCGGCGACCTCGCCGCGGTCGAGGAAATCTATGCGCTCAAGCTTTTGATGGCGGCGCTCGGCTCCAAGAACATCGACTGCCGCCAGGACGGCGCTGCGCTCGATCCGTCGCTCGGCCGCGCGAGCTACATCTTCAATCCGACCATCGAAGGCATCGAGCAGGCCGACGCGGTGCTGATCGTCGGCGCCAATCCGCGCTTCGAGGCTTCGGTGCTCAACGCCCGCATCCGCAAGCGCTGGCGCGTCGGCAACCTGCCGATCGGCGTCATCGGCGAGATCGGCGACACGCGCTATGACTACGAGCTCATCGGCGCCGGCCCAGAATCCTTGAAGGACTTGGCCGACGGCAACGGCAAGTTCTTCGAGGTGCTGAAGAATGCAGCGCATCCGCTGATTATCGTCGGCCAGGGCGCCCTGGCGCGCTCGGACGGCGCGGCAGTGCTCGGCCAGGCGGCAAGGCTGGCGATGGCCACCAATGCCGTCACGGCCGAGTGGAACGGCTTCGCGGTGCTGCACAACGCGGCGGCCAGAGTCGGCGGGCTCGACGTCGGCTTCGTGCCGGGCGAGGGCGGCAAGAATGTCGCCGGCATGCTGGGCGCGACGGATCTCCTGTTCCTGCTTGGCGCCGACGAGATCGACATGGCCAGGACCGGCGGCGCCTTCGTCGTCTATATCGGCACGCATGGCGATGTGGGCGCACACCGCGCCAATGTCATCCTGCCGGCTGCTGCCTACACCGAAAAGTCCGGCACCTATGTGAACACGGAAGGCCGCGTGCAGCAGACCAACCGCGCCGGTTTCGCCCCGGGCGAAGCGCGCGAGGACTGGGCGATCCTGCGGGCGCTGTCGGATGTGCTCGGCAAGAAGCTGCCCTTCGATTCGCTGGCGCAGCTGCGCGCGAAGCTCTATGGCGAATACCCCCATCTTGCCCGCGTCGATCATGTCGCGGCGGGCAGCGCCGACGGCGTTGCCAGGGCGGCGAAGCTCGGCGGACGCTTGAACAAGGGCACCTTCACCTCGCCGGTGAAGGACTTCTATCTCACCAACCCGATCGCGCGGGCCTCGGCCGTGATGGCTGAGTGCTCGGCGCTGGCCAAGAGCGGCTTCAAGCAGGCGGCGGAATAAGCATGGACACCTTCTTTTCCTTCTACGTGCTGCCGGCGCTGCTGATCCTGTTGAAGTCGGTCGTGCTGATCGTCGTTCTTTTGATCTTTGTGGCTTACGTGCTTTATGCCGACCGCAAGATCTGGGCTGCGGTGCAGCTGCGCCGCGGCCCGAACGTGGTCGGTCCCTGGGGCACGCTGCAGGCCTTCGCCGACCTTTTGAAATTCGTCTTCAAGGAGCCGGTGATCCCGTCGGGCGCCAACAAGGGCGTCTTCCTGCTGGCGCCACTGGTCTCAGCCGTGCTCGCGATCTCCGCCTGGGCGGTCATTCCGGTCAATCAAGGCTGGGCTATCGCTAACATCAATGTCGGCATCCTTTATGTTTTCGCCATCTCCTCGCTCGAGGTCTACGGCGTGATCATGGGCGGCTGGGCATCGAACTCGAAATATCCGTTCCTGGGCGCGCTGCGCTCAGCCGCGCAGATGGTGTCCTACGAGGTGTCGATCGGCTTCGTCATCGTCACCGTGCTGCTTTGCGTCGGCTCGCTCAACCTCTCCGACATCGTGCTCTCGCAGCAGGATGGCCTCGGCACCAAGCTCGGCCTGCCCAACACCTTCCTCGACTGGCACTGGCTGTCGCTGTTCCCGATGTTCATCGTGTTCTTCATCTCGGCGCTGGCCGAGACGAACCGTCCGCCCTTCGATCTGGTGGAAGCGGAATCGGAACTCGTCGCCGGACACATGGTCGAATATTCGTCGACGCCGTTCCTGCTCTTCTTCCTGGGCGAGTACGTCGCCGTCGTCCTGATGTGCGCGCTGGCCACCATCCTGTTCCTCGGCGGCTGGCTGCCACCGTTCGACTTCGCGCCCTTCACCTGGGTGCCGGGCCTGATCTGGTTCGTGCTCAAGGTCTGCCTGGTGTTCTTCATGTTCTCGATGGTGAAGGCGTTTGTGCCGCGCTACCGCTATGATCAGCTGATGCGGCTAGGCTGGAAGGTCTTCCTGCCGATCTCGCTGTTCATGGTCGTCGCCACCGCGGCCTTCCTCAAGATCACGGGGTTTGCGTGATGTCCGCTCTTGCCCAAGCCGCAAAGGCCCTGCTGCTGAAGGATTTCGTCAGCGCCTTCTTCCTGTCGATGCGCCAGTTCGTTGCGCCGAAGGAGACGATCAACTATCCGCACGAGAAGGGACCGACCAGCCCGCGCTTCCGCGGCGAGCACGCGCTGCGCCGCTACCCCAATGGGGAGGAGCGCTGCATCGCCTGCAAGCTTTGCGAGGCGATCTGTCCGGCACAGGCGATCACCATCGAAGCCGGCCCGCGCCGCAACGACGGTACGCGGCGCACCGTGCGCTACGACATCGACATGGTGAAGTGCATCTATTGCGGCTTCTGCCAGGAAGCCTGCCCGGTCGACGCCATCGTCGAGGGGCCGAATTTCGAATTCGCGACCGAGACGCGCGAGGAGCTTTACTACAACAAGGAAAAGCTGCTCGCGAACGGCGATCGCTGGGAGCGTGAGCTGGCGCGCAACATCGCGTTGGACGCGCCCTATCGCTGAGATTTGACGCATGGACGGGGCGAGGGCCTCGTCCAAAGGATGGTCCCCGAAAAGTTGCAGACTTTCGGACCAGATCATCCTCCGGAATGAAAAGAGTGTCGCATGTTTCTTTCGATCGGGTCTTTCAACCCGATCGGAACATGCGATAGGAACACGCAACTTTGCCAGCCAGAGGCGGCGACATCGAGCAGGGGCGCTGAGCCAGTGTTCGGACAGGAACCCGAGGGAACCCCATGCTGAGTGGACTAGAGGCGGTCTTTTTCTACCTCTTCGCCTTTATCGCCGTGGCGTCGGCCTTCATGGTCATTTCGTCGCGCAACCCCGTGCATTCGGTGCTGTTCCTGATCCTCACCTTCTTCAATGCCGCTGGCCTGTTCATGCTGACCGGCGCCGAGTTCCTGGCGATGATCCTGCTCGTCGTCTATGTCGGCGCTGTGATGGTGCTGTTCCTTTTCGTCGTCATGATGCTCGACGTCGACTTCGCGGAGATGAAGCAGGGCGCGCTGCAATATGCGCCGATCGGCGCGCTGGTCGGACTGATCCTGGCGGCGGAACTGATCGTCGTGCTCGGCGGCTACAGCTTCGCGCCGCAGCTTGCCTCGACCGTGGCGAAGGCAACGCCGGACCTCGCCGCGCGCTCCAACACGGCGGCGCTCGGCGACATCCTCTACACGGACTATCTCTATTATTTCCAGATCGCCGGCCTCGTGCTTCTGGTCGCCATGATCGGTGCCATCGTGCTGACGCTGCGCCACAAGGAAGGCGTCAAGCGGCAGTCGATCGCCGCCCAGGTCGGCCGCACGCCGGCAACGGGCATGGAAATCCGCAAGGTCAAGTCGGGCGAGGGTATCTGAGATGGTCGTCGGCATCGCGCATTATCTGACCGTATCGGCGATCCTGTTCACGCTCGGCGTGTTCGGCATCTTTTTGAACCGCCGCAACATCATCGTCATCCTGATGTCGATCGAGCTGATCCTGCTCGCGGTCAACATCAACTTCGTCGCCTTCTCGGCGGCGCTGCATGACCTCGTAGGGCAGGTATTCGCCCTGTTCGTGCTGACGGTCGCCGCGGCGGAGGCCGCGATCGGACTTGCCATTCTTGTCGTCTTCTTCCGCAACCGCGGCTCGATAGCGGTCGAAGACGTGAACCAGATGAAGGGTTGACGGGAACAACCATGTACCAGGCCATCGTCTTCCTTCCGCTGCTCGGCTTCCTGATTGTCGGCCTGTTCGGCAATTCGCTCGGCGCCAAGGCATCCGAATACATCACTTCCGGCTTCCTGGTGATCGCGGCGGTGCTGTCGTGGATCGCCTTCTTCACCGTCGGCTTCGGCCATGGCGAAGTGTTCACCGTGCCGGTGCTGCGCTGGATCCAGGCGGGCGGGCTCGACGTCGCCTGGGCGCTCAGGATCGACACACTGACGGTGGTGATGCTGGTCGTCGTCAACACCGTGTCGGCGCTGGTCCATATCTATTCGATCGGCTACATGCACCACGATCCGAACCGGCCGCGCTTCTTCGCCTATCTGTCGCTGTTCACCTTCGCGATGCTGATGCTGGTGACGGCTGACAATCTGGTGCAGATGTTCTTCGGCTGGGAAGGCGTCGGCCTCGCCTCCTATCTGCTGATCGGCTTCTGGTACAAGAAGCCCTCCGCCAACGCCGCGGCGATCAAGGCCTTCGTCGTCAACCGCGTCGGCGACTTCGGCTTCGCGCTCGGCATCTTCGGCGTCTTCGTGCTGTTCGGCTCGGTCAATCTCGGCACAGTCTTTGCCAACGCAGCCTCCTTCCTTCCGGCCGAAGGCGCGCCGGAGGGCGCCGCGGTGCTCACCTTCCTCGGCCATGCGCTCGACAAGCACACGGCGCTGACGGTGGTCTGCCTGCTGCTGTTCATGGGCGCCATGGGCAAGTCGGCGCAGGTGCCGCTGCACACCTGGCTGCCCGATGCCATGGAAGGCCCGACGCCCGTCTCGGCGCTGATCCATGCCGCGACCATGGTGACGGCCGGCGTGTTCATGCTGGCGAGGCTCTCGCCGCTGTTCGAGCTGTCGCATTCGGCGCTGACCGTCGTCACCTTCATCGGCGCCTTCACCGCCTTCTTCGCGGCCACCGTCGGCCTTGTCCAGAACGATATCAAGCGCGTCATCGCCTATTCGACCTGCTCGCAGCTCGGCTATATGTTCGTGGCGCTCGGCGTCGGCGCCTATGGCGCGGCGATCTTCCATCTGTTCACGCATGCCTTCTTCAAGGCGCTGCTCTTCCTCGGCTCGGGCTCGGTCATCCACGCCGTCTCCGACGAGCAGGACATGCGCCTGATGGGCGGGTTGAGGACGCTCATCCCCAAGACCTACTGGATGATGGTGATCGGCACCCTGGCGCTGACCGGCGTCGGGATCCCGGCGACGGTGATCGGCACCGCCGGCTTCTTCTCCAAGGACGCCATCATCGAAGCGTCCTTTGCCAGCCACAACGCGGTCGCGGGCTTTGCCTTCGTGCTGCTCGTGATCGCCGCCGCCTTCACAAGCTTCTATTCCTGGCGGCTGATCTTCATGACCTTCCACGGCGAGCCGCGCGCCAGCCACGAGGTCATGCATCACGTGCATGAATCGCCGCCGGTGATGCTGGTGCCGCTCTACGTGCTGGCTGCCGGCGCGCTGTTTGCCGGCATCATCTTCCACGGCGCCTTCATCGGCGAGGGCTATGCCGAGTTCTGGAAGGCCTCGCTGTTCACGCTGCCGGACAACCACATCCTGCACGAGATCCACGAATTGCCGTTGTGGGTGGAACTGGCTCCGTTCATCGCCATGGTCATCGGCTTTGCGGTCGCGTGGAAGTTCTACATCCGCTCGCCGGAACTGCCCCGGAGCGTCGCCGCCAACCATCGCCTGCTCTACGGCTTCCTGCTCAACAAATGGTATTTCGACGAGCTCTACGACTTCCTTTTCGTGCGGCCGGCGAAGCGCCTCGGCCGGTTCCTATGGAAGACCGGTGACGGCGCCATCATCGACGGGCTCGGCCCCGACGGCATCTCGGCGCGCGTCGTCGACGTCACCAACCGCGTCGTCAAATTGCAGACCGGCTACCTCTACCACTATGCCTTCGCCATGCTGGTCGGCGTGGCCGCTCTCGTCACCTGGATGATGCTCTGATGACCGACTGGCCAATCCTCTCGCTGGTCACCTTCCTGCCGCTGGTTGGTGTTCTGCTCATTCTGCCGATCAGCGACGACAGCGAAAACGCGCGCCGCAACATCCGCTCGATCGCCTTCATCACGACGGCGTTCACCTTCGTGGTGTCGCTGTTCATCTGGAAGGGCTTCGATAATTCGCAGGCCGGCTTCCAGTTCGTCGAGAAGCACGCCTGGCTGGATTCGGGCATCTCCTACCATATGGGCGTCGACGGCATCTCGATGCTGTTCGTCATCCTGACCACCTTCCTGATGCCGCTCTGCATCCTGGCCTCGTGGGATGCGATCGAGAAGCGCGTCAAGGCCTACATGATCGCCTTCCTGATCCTCGAGACGCTGATGATCGGCGTGTTCTGCGCGCTCGACATTGTTCTCTTCTACGTCTTCTTCGAGGGCGGCCTGATCCCGATGTTCATCATCATCGGTGTCTGGGGCGGCAAGCGGCGCGTCTATGCCTCGTTCAAGTTCTTCCTTTATACGCTTGCCGGCTCGGTGCTGATGCTGCTCGCCATCATGGCGATGTTCTTCCAGTCCGGCACGACCGACATCACCACGCTGCTGACGCATAACTTCCCGGCCAACATGCAGACCTGGCTGTGGCTCGCCTTCTTCGCCTCCTTCGCGGTGAAGATGCCGATGTGGCCGGTGCACACCTGGCTGCCCGACGCGCATGTCGAGGCGCCGACGGCGGGTTCGGTCATCCTGGCCGGCATCCTGTTGAAGATGGGCGGATACGGCTTCCTGCGCTTCTCGCTGCCGATGTTCCCGCTGGCGTCGGAGATGTTCGCGCCGCTGATCTTCACGCTCTCGGTCGTCGCCATCATCTACACCTCGCTGGTGGCGCTGATGCAGGAGGACATGAAGAAGCTCATCGCCTATTCGTCGGTCGCCCATATGGGCTTCGTCACCATGGGCATCTTCGCGATGAATCAGGAGGGCGTGCAGGGCGCGATGTTCCAGATGCTCAGCCATGGGCTCGTCTCCGGCGCGCTGTTCCTGTGCGTCGGCGTCATCTATGACCGCATGCATACGCGCGAAATCGACGCCTATGGCGGGCTGGTCAACAACATGCCGAAATACGCGACCGCGTTCATGATCTTCACCATGGCCAATGTCGGCCTGCCGGGCACCAGCGGCTTCGTCGGCGAGTTCCTGACCATGCTCGGCGTGTTTCGGGTCAACACCTGGGTGGCGTTCTTCGCCGCTACCGGCGTGATCCTGTCGGCAGCCTATGCGCTCTGGCTCTACCGCCGCGTGATCTTCGGCGCGCTGACCAAGGAGAGCCTGAAGAACCTGCTCGATCTGTCGACGCGCGAGAAGGCGATCATCTACCCGCTGGTGGTGCTGGTGATCTTCTTCGGCGTCTATCCGGCGCCTGTGTTCGATGCCACCACGCAGTCGGTCAAGGCGCTCGTCACCAACGTCACCGCATCCATCAATTCCGCGCAGACCGCGGCGGCGAACTGACCGGGGAAATACCATGACGCCGGACCTTCTCTCCAGCCTTTCGCTCTCAACGCCGGAACTGATCCTCGCCATCGGCGCGCTGGCGCTTCTGATGGTGGGTGCCTATTCGCGCTCCAACAACACCACGACGGTGACCGGGCTCGCGGTCGCGGTGCTTGTGATCGCCGGCCTCTGGCTGGCTTTCTCCGGCGGCGAGGGGTCTGCCTATGGCAGCGCTTTCGTCCAGGACTCCTTCGGCCGCTTCATGAAGATGCTGGCGCTGATCGGCTCGGCCGTCACGCTCGTCATGTCGATGCGGTTTGCCAGGCAGGAGCATTTCGACAAGTTCGAATATCCGGTGCTGATCGTGCTGTGCACGCTCGGCATGATGCTGATGATCTCGGCCAACGGCATGATCGGCCTTTATCTCGGGCTCGAGCTGCAGTCGCTGGCGATCTATGTGCTGGCGGCGATCAACCGTGACAATGTCCGCTCGACCGAGGCCGGCCTCAAATATTTTGTTCTCGGAGCGCTGTCGTCGGGCATGCTGCTCTACGGCATCTCGCTGGTCTACGGTTATACCGGCAACACCGGCTTCCACGAGATCGCGGCGGCGCTGGGCAGCGGCGAACGTCAGCTCGGCCTTGTCTTCGGCCTGGTCTTCGTGCTCGCCGGCCTCGCCTTCAAGATCTCGGCGGTGCCGTTCCACATGTGGACGCCGGACGTCTATGAGGGCGCGCCGACGCCGATCACCGCCTTCCTGGCCGCCGCGCCGAAGATGGCGGCGATGGCGCTGATCGTGCGCGTCACCATGGGGGCCTTCAAGCCGATCGCCGCCGACTGGCAGCAGATCGTCGTGTTCATCTCGATCGCCTCGATGGCGCTTGGCGCCTTCGCCGCGATCGGCCAGACCAACATCAAACGGCTGATGGCCTATTCCTCGATCGGCCATATGGGCTACGCGCTGGTCGGCCTTGCCGCGAACAGCCAGGCCGGCGTGCGCGGCGTGGCGATCTACATGCTGATCTATCTGGTGATGACGCTCGGCACCTTCGCCTTCATCCTCGCCATGCGGCGCAAGGAGGGCAATGTCGAGCAGATCGGCGATCTGGCGGGCCTCGCCTCGACCAATCCCATCATGGCCACCATCCTCACCATCCTGATGTTCTCGCTGGCCGGCATTCCGCCGCTCGCCGGCTTCTGGGGGAAATGGTACGTGTTCCTCGCCGCCATCAACGCGCATCTCTATGCCCTGGCGATCATCGGCGTGCTGGCTTCGGTGGTGGGTGCCTACTATTACCTGCGCATCATCAAGATCATGTGGTTCGACGAGCCTGTCGGCGGCTTCGTGCCGATGGCCAGCGAATTGCGCCTCGTGCTCGGCGTCAGCGGCGCCTTCGTGCTGTTCTATGTGCTGATCGGCGGACCGATCGGCAGCTATGCCGAAGCCGCCGCCAAGACCTTCTTCTGACGGGATGGCATTTCGGCTGGCTCCAACCGCGGCGTCGGAGGGGTTCCGGCTCGAGGCCCATGACAGCGTCGGCTCGACCAACGCGCTGGCGCTTGAGCAGGCACGCGCGGGCGATCCGGGAAAACTCTGGATCGTCTCGAAGAAGCAGGAAAGCGGACGCGGTCGGCGCGGCCGCGCCTGGGCGACGCCTGAAGGCAATCTGGCGGCGACGCTGCTTCTGGTTCCGAATGGCGAGCTGCGGCTC
>NZ_RZSN01000189.1:0-10568 GCF_003997315.1 Mesorhizobium sp. M1A.F.Ca.IN.020.04.1.1 | reverse complement strand
CCTGTGTCACCTAGGTTAAGCGGGCCGGGCCGCAGAGGTTCCTGCTGGGGTGCCCGATGCGTTCTCAGCCAAACAGTATCTCGAACCCGACGACATGGCGATGCTTGAAAGAGTGCTCCAGAAGCTACTACCGGCAAGTGCAGACCCGCCGAAAGGGAATGGCTGGGCAGCCTATTGATCACAGCCTTCGAGAACGGGGTAACAGACGAGGCGGCGCTGTTTGCCACGATGGATAGGAAAGCCAAACCGTAAGCTGCGTCTCCCTGCGGGGGCGCGTCTCAATGGCGGCGCTTGAGGAATTTCGCTTCCCGGACCAGCGAATTCCAATCTGTGCCGATCAACTTGATCAGACCCCGCGCCTCATCTTCGGATAGGCTCGTCTCTTTTGCCAACCGCGCTGCCAAAAAGATGGATGTTTTTGTCCTTCTGCGACCCATCCGGCTTGCCGTCGCCGTCCTTCATTGCCCCTCTCCGTCTCATCCCGGCAACAAGAGCCCGCCCGCCTTGAGGGATGGCGAGCGGGCTCCGGGGTGGACCCTACGGCGTTGCCTCTTCGGTCAAAAAGCGCGCCGTGAGACCTAACTTGCCGACGGGTGGAATGTTCCTTTCCGCAGTCACTCGCGCGTAAAGGCGGGAAAAGATCCCACACATTTGTTATTTTTACCGGGCCAAATCAATGACATGTTGAGCCAGGGCCGATCGCAACGCAGTTTGCTGACTCTATGGCCCCTTGTCCTCCGACGACCGTCCGAACACCCTGATCCCCCGTCCCGCTCGGCGGTCGTCTTCTTCTTCTTCCAGGGTAGTACCCCGAGTTTCCTGCCAGGAGTGCTGGGCATTTGTTTTGGGTTTCAACCCGCCAAGCCGCCCCCACGGTGCTGCATCGCTTCGCTCACAAGGCGAAAACGCTGTCGGCCTCCTCATGTATCTCTTTGGGCGCGATGCCCTGACGCCCGGCAGAGGCAAGGAGTTCAACGACAAGATGCAATGGCCCCTGGGTCGTCGGTGCTCACGTTTGGCAGATGGTCTGCCATCCATCGGTCCAGAAATTTCAAAGCGCGCGCGCTCATGCGGGGGAAAAGCCGGCCGCGATCTTAGGTTGCTACTTGTACGGCAGCATCACACGCAAGAGCCCGGTCGTGAGGGACGAGCGGGGCTCCGGGGTCTCGCGCAACCCAGCGGCGCGCCTCGGCATGAATCGCGCCGGCGAACCAAACCTGCCGATTGGTGGAATGTTCCCCGATGCGACCGAAGTCGGAGGAGCTGACGCTTTGGTCCCAACGCTAAATCCTCGCCATAGCAATGGAGCCGGCGAGGAAATGCGTCACCTTCCTCGTCGGCAGCCGCTAGATCGATGCTCGCCATCCCGTTGGGGTGACGGGTATCGTCTTTTGACCGGTATCCTTCGGGTCGCCGCTTCGCCCAGGAACAAAGCTTCCTGGATCTCTGTTCAGATACGGGATGAATAGAGCAGAGGTCGCACATGAAGGTCTATCGGGTGGAAGAGATGGATGGGGAGCGTTGTGACCAGTCGTACCATCAGTGCAAATACTCCATGGGTGGCAGCCGAAACGGCCACAGGCAGTGAGGTCACGAACGCACGCGGCGACGAACAGCGCTGGATCCGGGTCACGCATGAGGCGGACGGGGCTGTTAACAGGTACGCGTTCAAGTGACCTATGGAATGTAACCGGGTGTCGACCCTGGCGAGCCGCTCCGATTGCAGTTTACCCATCAGTTGAAGCTGAGGCGACCCGGCCTGCGAGCGGGGAAGTCGGGGGACGACTAGAGCGGGGCAGGCCGGGCCTCTTACCCCGTGTTGCGAGCCGGGGCAGGTCGGCATTATGCGCCGCCTTTGCAGCGGCCGACATTAACATTTCCTAATGCAACGCATAGCTCCACAGGAGCCTCAGGCCGCCAAGCCGCCTTCTCGGTTCTGCATCGCATCGAGGATCACTTCGAAGACTGTGCCAACCTCCTCGCTGATCTCGTCGGGGCTAATGCCTTCTCGCTCAGCAGCTTTCAGGGCCTCTTCGACGAGGTAAACGATGGCCATTGAATCGTCCGTGATCGCATTCGGCAGGTGATCCGCCATCCACCGGTCTAAGAAATTGATCCCGCGCGTGGTCATGGCGAGAGAAGCCGGAAGGCGGCTTTAGGTTCCTTCTTCGCTGATGCTCTGCACGGCACCATGCCGTAGCTTTGGCTGTTTCCTAGATGGCCACCCAGGCTGTTATGCTGCCCGGTTTCACCCATTCAACCGTCGGGTCGATGATGGCCGGGGGGCATCGGCGGGAGGCGCCACTCTGGTGTTCTGCACGAGCTGATGCAGGCGATCGCGGAGCTGCTTCCGAAGCGTGATGGGCGGTCCGCATACTCGCCGTCTCGGGAACGATACCGCTGCGGGCTTGCAGGCAGGCACACGGACTCAGCAATAATGGAGACAAGCTCAACCCCCGGAACGAAACCAAAGAAGCAATCGCGCGTTGGACGCGATTAAGCCATTTCGTCTCGGGTTTGGGGTGCGTGAGAGTGGTCAAGCCAACGTCGCGTAAGGCAATCCCTGGGTGGAGCGCTCCTCAAGCGAAGTCGCCTATGCGTGACCAAACCAATTCAGCGCTGCCCACTTTTCGGCCCGTCCAGCTCGCAACGCTCGTAGACACCGTCCCCGCCGGGGACCGCTGGATCCACGAAATGAAATACGATGGCTACCGCATTCTCGTTGGTGTCGGCAGTGGGGAAGCGCGTGCCTACACGCGCTCTGGTCTGGACTGGTCTCAGCGTTTTCCTTCGGTTCTTTCGGAAGCCCGCAAGCTCAAGGTCCGGTCCGCTCTGATCGACGGCGAAGCCGTCGTTGTCGATGCGAACGGAAGATCAAACTTCCAGGCGCTTCAGAACGCATTAAAGGGTGCGCCAGCCACTATCGATTTTTATGCCTTCGATCTCCTTGAGCTCGATGGCGAAGATCTCACGAGGCGCCCGCTCCTTGAACGCAAGGAGAAGCTCCAGGCAATTTTGCCCGCGAAGAACGCGATCCTTCGCTATTCCGATCATATCCTCGGTCGCGGAGAAGAGCTGCTCGAACGCTTTTGCGCAGCCGGTCTCGAGGGAGTTGTTTCGAAGCTCGCCGATTCGCACTATGTGGCAGCCCGCAGCGGAAGCTGGCTCAAGATCAAGTGCATCAAGCGGCAGGAATTCGTAATTGTCGGCTGGACGCCGTCCGACAAGGTCCGCGCCTTCCGGTCATTGATTCTGGGGGTGCATGACGGCGGCAAGCTGCGTTATGCCGGGAAAGTCGGCACCGGCTTCGATACAGCTGAACTCTTCCGTCTCATGAAGATCATGGCACCGCTCGAGCAGAAGGCCGCGACCGTCGAGGCGCCGCGAGCAGAAGTTCGCGGAGCACATTGGCTTTACCCCAAGCTGGTCGCCGAGATTGCCTTCACCGAGATGACCAAGGAAGGAACGCTGAGACATCCCAGCTACCTCGGTCTACGCGAAGACAAGAAGCCGGAGGCGGTCGTGCTGGAGACGGAACGTCGCACGGCCAAGCTGACCACATCGCCGGCGAACAACATTGCCATCAGCAACCGTGACCGCGTGATCTATCCGGAGTCCAATATCACCAAGGGCCAGCTCGCCGACCACTACGCGGCCGTCGCGGAGATCATGCTTCCCTGGGTCGGCAGTCGGCCGATCAGTCTTGTTAGGTGTCCGCAGGGGCGGGCCAAGAAGTGCTTTTTCCAGAAGCATGATGCCGGGAGCTTTGGCAACAAAGTCCACCAAGTGGGTATCACCGAAAAAGACGGCCACGAGGAGCCATACCTTTATGTCGACGATGCCGCTGGGCTGATGACTTGCGTCCAGATGGGAACGATCGAGCTGCATGGGTGGGGAGCTCGGATCGAGGATGTCGAAAAGCCCGACCGCCTCGTGTTCGACCTCGACCCCGATGAGGGTCTTGATTTCGAAGCTGTCCGCGCCGCTGCATTCCAGTTTCGTGATATTTTGAAATCGCTGGGACTTACGACCTTCCCGATGCTTACAGGAGGCAAAGGGGTGCATGTGGTCGCCCCGCTCACCCCTCAGGCCGAATGGCCGCAAGTGAAAGACTTCGCATTTCGTCTCGCTCAAGCGGTCGCGCAGAGCGATCCCGCCCACTTTACGGCCGCGCTGTCAAAGGCGCGCCGGAAGGGTCGCATCTTTGTGGACTATTTGCGCAACCAGCGCGGGGCGACCGCGATCATGCCCTACAGCGCAAGGTCTCGACCGGGCGCGCCCGTCGCGGCGCCGATCACCTGGGCGGAGATGAAGACGATTGATGCGCCCTCTCATTTCCACGTCGGCGATGCTCCTGAATTGAAGAAACGCGCAGCCTACAAATCATTGGCGGGGTGGGGTCGCGCCGACCAGTCCTTGCCTAATCTGTAGCGCCCACTCCGCGAAAAAGGCAGCAACCATGGATCAGCGTTTCGCAGTCTTTGCCTGATTGGAACCTGCGGAGATTGGCCCCGTTTGCATCGACAATGGCAAAAACCGATCCGAGGACAGTAGCCAGCCTGCTAAGGGAATACGCACATCGCTTATCGCTGCGCGGGGACAATCCCTATCGCACCAAGGCTTACTTGCGCGCGGCCGATAGTCTGGCTGCGTTGTCGCAGCCGCTTGACCGGATCATCGCCGCGGGCGCCCTCACCAGGATCCCGGGGATCGGTGACGCTATCGCAGACATTATCCGCAAGCTCTATGAATCGGGCACGCACCCACGCCTTGAGAAGCTGCGCGAGGAGGTGCCGGCGGGTGTAATGGAGCTGTTTGCCATACCCGGGCTCCGGCCCGACAAGATAATGAAGCTTCATCAGGCGCTCGGCGTGAACTCGTTGGCTGAGCTCGAAGCGGCGGCAAAGGCAGGTCGCATCCGGCCAGTCAAAGGCCTCGGCGCGTCGCTTCAGACTAAAATCCTGCAGAACCTGGCTATCGCTCGAGGCGGCGAAACACAGCTTCACCTGCACAAGGCCGCCGCCCTCCTAGAGCACGCGATCATTTCCGTGAAGCAAGAGCATCCCGAGTTTTCGCGCGTGGAAATCGCCGGTGATTTCCGACGTGGTTGCGAACTTGTTGCCGACCTCGCGCTGGTCGCGCAGGGGAAGAAGCGGACCGAAATCGAGCAGTCCACCCTCAGGCTTGTCCTAACGGACAAGAAGCACTTTGGCGCAAGCTTCCTCGAAGCAACCGGTTCCGCGGCCCATCTACAGCAATTGAGGATGTTTGCGGCCGAGAGAGGGTTCGCGCTCAAACCCGATGGGCTCTACCGCGCCAGAAAGCTGATCGCATCAGTGACAGAGGAGGAAATCTACGCAGCGTTGGACCTGCAGTTCATCGAACCTGAACTGCGCGAAGGCAGGGACGAGATCGAGCGGGCAGCGAGGCGGCAACTCCCTACCCTCGTCCGGGATGAAGATCTCAATGGCATCCTGCATTCTCACACGACCGCATCTGATGGCACCGAGACGCTTGAGGCAATGGCTGAAGCGACCCGTAAGCGCGGGTTCGAGTACTTTGGTGTCGCCGACCACTCGCAGTCTGCGCACTACGCGGGCGGCCTCACATTGCAGGAGATTGCTGAGCAGCACCGCGAAGCGGATCGGCTGAACAAGAGGTATGGTGGAAAATTCCGTATCCTCAAGGGCATCGAGGCAGACATCCTGGCCGACGGTTCGCTTGACTATCCGGACCACGTTTTGGAGCAGTTCGATTTCGTCGTCGCGAGCGTGCACAGCCGCTTCAAGTTGCCGAAGAAAGAGCAGACGGACCGTATCATTGAGGCAATCGCGAACCCCTTCACGACAATCATCGGACACATGACCGGTCGCCAGTTGTTGCGGCGCCCCGGCTATGATCTCGACATCGACAAGGTCCTCAGAACGTGCGCGAGATATGGTGTCGCTGTCGAAATCAACGCGCATCCTTGGCGGCTCGATCTCGACTGGCGGTGGCATCAGAAGGCACTCGACTACGGCTGCATCTTCAGCATCAATCCGGACGCGCATTCGATCCGCGAACTCGACCACATGCATTGGGGTGTGGAGATGGCACGCAAGGGGGGCGTTCCTAGGACGCGGGTTCTCAATGCGATGGGTTTGGCGGCTCTGCTTGCGCACCTTTCAAAGCGCAAGTGCGATTCCAAGTCCGGCGGCAAGCGCCGCTCGTCTGCGTCGAAAGCTGCCGCATGAGGCTCCTCGCCCTAGCTTTCGAAGCATAGATTAGCGCTTAATGTTTCGACGTCAGCAGCTTTGGCCCAGTTCGGCGATCGACGGGCACTGTAAATGCCTGGAAGGGGGCCGCAAGCGGACCGGCAGCTTGCAGAGCGGAAGGATCAGACCACTGCGTCCGCGTGCGTGCGATGTCGTTCAGAGGCTCTTGCGACCTGCGGCGAGCCTCGCTGCGACCGGCTATTGTCGCTCGTAAACGCCGCTCGCTGCGATGAGACGCACCAGCCCCGCCTGTCGTCGCGTCTCCGTCTTTTCGAACACGTGCTGCAGGTGGGTCCTCGCCGTGGTCAGGCTGATGCCGAGTTCGTCGGCGACCGCCTGCAGCCCTTCGCCGCGGGCGATCGTTATGGCCACGGCCGCCTCGGTTGGGGTCAACCGATAGAGAGTGCGCAACTGGCCCTGCATGGTCCGCGGCGCGCTGTCCGGATCGGCCACGAACACGATTGCGGCGGGCCGGCCGGTCACGAACCATGTCAACTCGATCTTCAGCGGCGCCACCAGCACGCTCAGCGATCGGCGCGGCACCGGCCGGCCGAGCGCCATTACGCCGCCCACGGCATCCGACCGTTCCGCCGCCGTGGCGATCAGCCGCTGGAATTGTCCGGCATCCGTGGGCTTGGTTGCACGCACAGCAGATTTCTCGATCCTGATCCCGTCGGCTTCGGTAAGCAGTGCTTCGGCCGCCCGGTTGGCAAACAGGATCTCGCCGTTTGCTGCCACGATCAGCAAGCCCTGGGCGACGCGGTGGAGCGCCTCGACATTGGCACTCCTGGCGATCTCCGAACGCGAGAGACGCAGTCCCACGCTCGCCGCGCGAACCAGATGCGGCCCGATGCGGCGCAGCCGGTCGAGGTGCTCGGGCTCGAACTCTCCTGTCGCCTCGGCGCGTCCGCAGGTGAACACGACGCGCATGTCCGGCTCGTTGGCAAGCACGACCCCGATCGAGTGGCACATGTCGCCGGGCCGGCAGAAGTCGTTGTAGAACTCGGAGCGCCGGTAGACCTCGCGCGGCAGCAGGTCCCAAATCGGGATCAACGTGCCGGCGCTCAGCCTGGCGATACACGGCAGGAACACATTGGTCTTGTAGTAGTACTGCGCGTAGGTGAGGTCCGCCTCCGGCGGCATGCGGACCGAACTCGCTTCGCTGCGCAACGTCTTTGCGTTCTGGAACGTCAGCTTGGTGGCGGCGCCTTCGAGGAAATCCGACAGCGTCTCAAGAACCCGCGGCCAGCGGCCGGGTTCGACCGCCGCATCGTAGATTTGTCCGACCATGCCGTCGAAGTCGTGCATGTGTGCCGGATTTCTCCGCACCCTCACCTGAAGGGAGTTGCAGTGTGCCGGAAGCCGGCGTTGCTGACAACCGTTCGCCGCATCTCATAGGTTCATAGGAGGCGCCCGCCGAGGCTCAACGTGTAGCTATCGTTATGTCATCAAAGCTTCACTCCAACCCATGTGGCGAAGATGCAAACACAGGCAGCACCTGGCACTCAAACCAATTGGAACGGCACACACTACGAAACGCTGCTGACGGCGCAAGAGTCCGGCGGCAAGCTTGGGGCATTTGCATCCGATGCCGATCCGGGCGACGGACCGCCGCGCCACCGTCACCTTGAGGCGGACGAAGTCTTCGTCATACTCCAAGGACGGCTACGCTTCTGGCGCGCCGGGGAGACTTTCGAACGCAGCGCCGGAAGCATGATCTACATCCCGGCTGGCGTCGAGCATGCGTTCATTGTCGTGGAGCGTGCGCGATGGATCGCCATCTTGTCACCCGGTGGTCTCGAGGGCTTTTTTCCGACGGTTGCCGCGCAGGGGCTGGAAATTCCGCGCAATCTCGCCGAAATAAAAGCGATCGCGGCCCAGTTCGACATGGAGATTACCGGGCCACCCCTGGTCGTCGCTGGACGTTAGGCGTCGCGCCGACATCATCCGATCAAGGAGATATCGAGCTTCCCCTCGAACCGCTCAACGAGTTCGTGCGGTGTTGAGCTACTCTGGCAATCCGGCTGCCCGTAGCGCGCTGCCAAGAGCCTCCGCGAGCGCGGGCGCGCAATTAACACCGGCAAACTGGCGGCTGTAGCGGAAGGCCGGCTGGAGTTGGATCACGCGAGCGGCGGCTGCCTTCGCTTCGTCCAGCCGGCCAAGCTTGGCCAGCGCGGCCGCCAATTGCACATAGGTGATGCTATGCGCCGGATTGGCTTGGACGGACTTGTAGGCAGCACGGCAAGCCTCTTCGTAGCGGCCGCGCAGCAAATGGCTCATCGCCTGCGCGTCAAAGGCGGCCCAGGCCCACGAATCGAAGGGGCTCAGCCGCAAACCCTGCTTGCTCCATTCTATCGCCCGCTCCGCTTCACCGCTCCATCCGAGAATGACGCTGCCAAGGATGTAGGTCAGGGCCGATGACGGGCTGATGGCGAGGGCGGCTTCCAATGCCGCAAACGCAGCGGCACGATCATGTGCATCCATTGCGATGGAAAAGCCCGCCCATGTCAGGGCGAGAGCATCATCCTGTCCGTGGACGATGGCCGACCGCGCGTGGCGGATCGAAGAAGCGCGGTTGATCTCCTGCAGGCCGGCGCGAAGAAATAGACAGTGATGGCACATCGCGGCGTTGCCATGCGCCAGCGCATAGGTAGGTTCGAGCGCGATCGCACGCCCGAGTAGGACCAGCGCTCTGGTCACTTGCTCCGGCATGCCTGAATCGACATCAGGCTGCGCCTGCAGCACGAGATCGTAGGCATCGAGGCTATCGGGGCGTTTGCGCCTGACGCGTTCGATTTCGGCCTTCCGCACGCTTGGCGCAATCGCGCCCACTGCTGCCAGCGCGATCTCGTCTTGGAGCGCGAAGATGTCGTCGGAGCTGCGGTCATAGCGCTCGGCCCAGACATGGCCGCCGGTCGAAGCATCGATCATCTGCGCGGTGACCCGCACGCTGCCGCCGGCCTTGCGCACACTGCCTTGGAGCACATAGCGAACGCCAAGCTCGCGGCCGATCTGCTTCACGTCGACGGCGCGACCCTTGTAGGAGAAGGTCGAGTTTCGCGCGATGACGAACAGCCATTTGATGCGCGCCAGGCCTGTGATGATGTCGTCCACCATCCCATCGGCAAAATACTCTTGCTGCGGATCGCCGCTCAAATTCGAGAATGGCAGGACCGCGACGGAGGGCTTGTCAGGCAAGCTCGGCGCCGACGTGGCGCGGATGGCGGCCGATGTATCGGGAACATTGGTGGCGACGGCAGGTCCGACATAGCGATAGCCACGGCGCGGCAATGTTTCGATCCAGTCGGCGACTTTCGCGGCGTCGGCCAATGTCCGGCGCAAGGCTGCGATCTGGACCGTCAGATTGTTGTCGGCAACCGCCGATCCGCCCCAGCCGGCGTCGATCAACGCGTCCTTGGACACGGGCACGCCCGCATTCTGGATCAGTAGCCGCAGCAGCGCGACGGCGCGTTGCCCGAGCATGGTCGGCTCGGTGCCGTAAAAGAGAATGCCCACCTCCGGATCGAGGCGAAAAGGGCCAAAGCGGTAGACATCGCCCCTGACTGTCATTGGAGCCTTTTAGCAAATTTTTGGCAACGGATTCACGACTTTCCGGCGCGAGCGGCCGATGTTTGCGCGAACGCTTGCCAGAAACAAGCGCCCTGCCAGAGGAGGATCATATGAGCGCTGATGCCGTCATCCGCATGCCTGACGAGAAGAAGGGCGTCATGCTGCGGGGCCATCCCATGACGTTCCTCGTCACCGATGAAAATACCAGGCATTCCAGCATGTTCGACTGGACGATCCCGCCGGAATTCGCCACCGGGCGGCATGTGCACCGGGTGCAGGAGGAGACCTTCTATCTGCTCGAGGGCGAGTGTGAATGGCATGTCGGCGACAGGACGATCCGTGCAACGCCGAGAACCTTCCTGTTCATCCCGCCGGGCGTGCCGCACAACATCATCAATGTCAGCGAGAAGCCTGCGCGCGTGCTGATGACCGTCTCTCCGCCTGGCCACGAGCATTATTTCGAAGAGCTGGCCATCCTGGCGGCGCGTGGGGCGCCCGATCCAAAAGCGCTCGCCGATCTGCGAAACCGCTACGACACCGACCAACTTTCGACGCTGACGGCGCGCGCGTGAATGGGGCTAGCGCAACCATACCTTGGGGCTGTCGCAGCGTCGCGCTGCTCGCCGGCGATGTCAGTTCAGAAGGTCACGTGAATGGTAAGCGGTGTTCTTAGGCCACGGCCTTAAGCTCGGGAGCGGCGATGAAGGCCCAGGGCAGAAGCTCGTCGATCTGGCTGTTCGGGTG
>NZ_RZSN01000188.1:0-10591 GCF_003997315.1 Mesorhizobium sp. M1A.F.Ca.IN.020.04.1.1 | reverse complement strand
CGGGCAATGCTTGCCGCCTCCGGATCGATGCGGTCGAGATATTCCAAAACCGCCGCGATCGAGCCTCTCATATTGTAGATATCGAGGCCGTAGAACCCTGCCTGGCTTGCCGGTGTTTCGATCTGCTCGTTGTGCGCACGCAGCCACTCCACGAATGCCGCGAATTCGGCGTTGCGCCACATCCAGGTGGGAAACCGCTGGAAAGGCATGTCGGCGCGCGGCGAAGGTGGGCGGTGGCGCACATAGCGGTCGATCGCCGCGGCGTCGGGCCAGTCGGCTTCAGCGGCGACGATCGTGAAGCCATGTTTCTCGATCAGTCTTCTGGTGATCCAAGCCCGCGCCCGATAGAATTCGGATGTACCGTGGCTCGCTTCCCCGAGAAGCACGATCCGCCGGTCGGCAAAGCGATCGAAGGCCTCCACAAAGGCGGGATCATCGAACTCCGGAAGCGGTTCGGCCGCTGCGGCAATCATCTGCGGAAGACTGCGCGCTGGCAAGAGCGGGGAGACACGGCTGGATCGGATGCGGTTGTCCTCCTGCCAGCCTTCTTCGCCGATCAAAGGGACAAAGCGCACGGCACCGAAATCTTCCTCGCTGTAGGTGGAAGCGCCCGTGCGGGTGACTTTGAGGAGGCGCTGCTCGTCAGGGTCATCTCCGACCGGAATGACCAGCTTGCCGCCGACATCCAACTGCTGCTGCAGCGCGAGCGGCGCGCCGGGCCCGCTCGCCGCGACGACAATGGCATCGAACGGTGCCGCTTCGGGCCAGCCCTTGGTGCCGTCGCCGGTGCGCACATCGATGTTGCGATAGCCAAGCGTCTCGAAGCGCCGTCTCGCGGTTTCCGCCAGGCCGGCGTGCCGTTCCATCGTGTAGACATGATCGACGATGCGGCTCATCACGGCGGCGGCGTAGCCAGATCCCGTGCCGACCTCGAGGACGTGATCGCCGGGCCCGATCTCAGCCATTTCCAGCATGAACGCGACGATATAGGGCTGCGATATCGTTTGGCCCTCGGCAATCGGCAGCGGTCCATCCTCGTAGGCAAATTCTTCGAAGCCAGGGTCCACGAAAGTCTCGCGTGGGACCTCGCGCATCGCTGCCAGGATCTCACGATCATGAATGCCGCGGCGGCGGAGATGAACATCGACCATTCGGCGACGTTCGCGGGACAGGTCGAGCATGTGCATCCTCAACAGGAAGTTGGAATCGCAAGCGGCTGCGGCAACGTCATCCCTCGGCTTCCATCATCGTCCTGGCCGGCTCCCGCGCGACGTTCTCCTCGATCCGCTCGCGCCCCGGAGTCTCCGGCAGCGCCTTGCGGAAATTCTTGGCATAATCGGGCGGCATCTTCGGCATCAAGGCTTCGTCAATAACGCGCTCGACCTCGTCGGCCCGTTCGATGCTGGCGCAAGCCATCAATGCGGCAGATTCTTCATGGCGCACCTGGACAAAGGAGATTTTGTCCCGGTTTTTCCGCAAAGCCTCCATGATGCCGTTGATGCCATCGCCGGGCAGGCCGAACATGACCTCGACATCCCAAGCAACCCGAGTGTCGACGAAAATTTCGGCTGCATTTGGCATGGCCAGGCTCCAATGAATGCATTCCGAACCAGTAGGGCGGCAGTTGGTTCCCTTGGCCACGCAGCCAGGCCACCGCCTCGCAAGGAGCGAATTCGCGGGAACGAGCGAGCCGGACGCGGATTGAATCCTCATTCGCTGACGAGCAAAGCGCCAGGATTGGCGATTAGCCGGAAGGGTTGATCATGAGCGAGCCACTGAAAACCACAAATCACGAGGTGATCCGGGCTTGGATTGAAGCCCGCGAAGGCAGACCTGCAGTCGCGCGGACTGCAGGCAAGGGAGCGGTGCTGCGCGTCGACTTCGGCGAGCAGGAAGAGGATCTGCAGCCCGTCGAATGGGAAGAGTTCTTCGCCATATTGGATGACAACGAACTTGCCTTCGTGCACCAAGACCTAACGGCGGAAGGTTTGCCCAGCCGTTTCAACAAATTTGTCGAGCGCGGATGAGAGAAGCGCCATGCGATCGGGCGGAAAGCAACTCGCTCGCCTGATGCTCGCTGCTTACGCCTGCCGCTATTGATTGCCCGGCATTTTGTTGCTGCCTTGCGGATCCTTTTTTATGCCGGCGGCGGGAGACGTGTCCTGGGGTGCGTTTCCGCCCTGGTTCTGCTCAGGTGTCCGCTTCAACGGTGCCGTCGGCCAGCTACTCTGGACATAGGCGAAGGCCCAGTAACATGCCAACAGCACAACCACTGTCAGGATCAGCGGCAACAGCACTCGTCTCACGCTGACTCCTATTTGCTCTGCTGACGGTAATCGCCGGCCCGCGGATCGAATCCGGTCCAACCGCCAGCTTCGTAGTCGTTCCGCCGTTCGCCGATGTCCACCGACCTGGAATCGTGGAGGATCGCTTGTGCTTGCGGAGCGAGGTCATCTTCGACGCGAGCGGTAACCAGAGTGCCGCCCCGGCGAATGCCTTCGGCATAGATATGGGCGTCGCCCTCCGACACGCCGCCGTCGGTCAGACTGCCGATGATGCCGCCGGCCGCTCCACCGACAACTGCGCCCGCGGCCGCGCCCGCGGCTGTCGCCGCCAGCCAGCCAGCCGCCACGACCGGACCGACGCCAGGTATTGCTATGGCGCCGAGGCCCGTCGCCAAGCCGCCGGCGCCGCCCACGACCGCCCCGATCCCGGCTCCACTGGCTGCATCTTCGGCGGCCGCGGAAGAATGCCGGCCGTCGGCATTGTTGGCGATGATGCTGAGATCGCTCGGCGGTACGCCCATGGACTCCAGCTCGCCCACGGCATCGGCGGCATCGTCATAATCGTCGAACAGTGCGGTGATCGTCTGCATTTTGATGTCTCCTATCGATTACTATCGGCCGCCAAAGGTTTGCGCGTTATCGGCTGCGACCGCCGGAAAAACGAGGGAGGTCGCAGCGACGGCCAATGGCGCGAGAAGTGTCCGCATGTTCATGGCTTCAAGCTCCTGTGGCTTCCAGCTCGTGCTCGATGGGCCGGAGCCGAACAAGCGACTCAGGGCTTTGTTCCAGTCCGAGCCTGTCGATTTTCAGATGGCGTCTGCCGGAACTGTGATCCGAAGGCCGCGTTCCACGACAAGCCCACCTCAGAGGTTCTTGCTCGCCGCAAGTCGCTTGGACGGAACGGCCTTTCCTGCTGCGGTTTGGTCAAGAGGGCGCTCTCGGCAAACGAACTGGCGGCTACCGTCTGCGATTTCCTTCGGCCGTTTGGCTCAGGGTGCCGCAACGGCCGCACATGGTCGCCAAGGCGATCCCGCCGGGCGCGTAGGCGGCTGACCATGCAGGCCGCCTACTCCCTTGGACAGGAACATTTGCAGCCCTTATCGGTTAGCTCAAGACCAGCGATAGGTTGCTGGAGAAACCACCTTCGACAGGAAGGGAAACGCCATGTTCGGCTCCGATTTATGGCTATTCGTTGTTGCCGGCGGTCCGCTGATCCTTCTCATTGCGATCATCTACGTGCTTTTCACCCGCCGTCACAGAGGTCCAGTCGAACGGCGCGAGAGCGACCGCGCGACCGAGCGCTTGTACCGCGAGCAAAAGGACTAGCGCACCAGCCAAGCTGTCGCGCCCAAGTCGTTGTTTTCACGCGATTTCGGCAATGCTCCGCGCGCGGCGCGGCTTGCCTGCTCTCCGGACGGTGTTGCCGGGCCATTTCGCAAGCTCCGACAGCGGAACAAGCGGGCCCCGCGGCTGTTATCGAAAGGTCCGAAATCGGAGCAGCAGTTGATGACCAACGACGAGTTGCCGGGTCTGCCAGCATCGCTCCCCGTGATCGACGCGAAAGCCGAGCCAACGCTGAGAAGCGCCGCGGCGGAGGCGTTCTACACCCATGCGATCCGCGAGCTCGCCGCTACCGACATTCCTTTCCTGGTCGCCGGGACCTACGCGGTGAGCGCCTATACGGGCGTGGTTCGGCAAACCAAGGATCTGGATATCTTCTGCAAGGCCGGAGATTGCGCGCGCATACTCGAGCACTTCAAGAACATCGGCTATGCGGTCGAGATCCGGGACGATCGCTGGCTCGGGAAGGTCTTCGAGGGCAAGCATTTCTTCGATGTTATCTTCGCCTCGGCCAACGGCACGATGCAGGTCAAGGATCAGTGGCTGGAGCATGCCCGCCAAGTCGAGCTGCTGGGCAGCCGGGTCCGCATCATCGGCCCAACGGAGCTCATCTGGTCGAAATGCTTTATCCAGGACAGAGGACGCCACGACGGCGCCGACATCGCCCACACCATCCTCAAGGCGCACGATCAGATCGACTGGCAAAGGCTGCTCGCCTATCTCGATGTCCATTGGGAGGTGCTGCTGATGCAGGTCCTCAACTTCCGGTGGATCTATCCCAGCGAGCGGGACCGCATTCCAGACTGGCTGCTCGACGAACTGCTGGGCCGGCTTGCGCGGCAACGGCAGCTGCCGTCGCCCAAAATGAAGATCTGCCGCGGCCGCCTGCTGTCGCAGGTCGACTATGAGATCGACGTCAAGGAATGGGGGTTTGCCGGCGTCGGCGGCGTTGGAGAGATGCGCGATGCCTGAACCAGCCACATCAGCCAAATCAAACGGCAACGGTGTCATCAAGGTCGCCGCCATGGGCGACCTGCATGTTCAGGAAGATGCCCAGACCTCGTACCGCGACCTGTTCGGCGAGATATCGCGCGAGGCCGACGTCCTGGTCCTTACAGGCGATCTCACCAATCTCGGAAAACCGCGTGAGGCGGAACTTCTGGCCGAGGATCTGCGCGCATGCTCGATTCCCGTGGTCGCGGTTCTCGGCAATCATGACTACGAATCCGGTTGCGTCGAGCAGATCGCTGCAACGCTCCGCCAGGCGGGGGTCCATCTCCTCGATGGCCAGGCGATCGAACTGAACGATGTCGGCTTCGTCGGCGTGAAGGGTTTTGTCGGCGGCTTCGGTCGAAGGATGCTGGGCTCCTTCGGTGAGCCGGCCATCAAGGCGATGGTGGCCGAAAGCGTCAACGAGGCAATGCGGCTCGAGAATGCTATGCGGCAGGTGCGCGCCAAGCGCACGCTCGTGGTGCTCCACTATGCGCCGGTCCCGGAGACCGTGGCGGGAGAGCCTCCGGAAATCTTTCCGTTCCTCGGCTCCTCGCGGCTGGCCGAAACCATCGATCGCTTCAAGGTAAGCGCCGTGGTGCATGGCCATGCCCATCGCGGCTCGTATGAAGGCCGGACCCCTGGTGGGGCCAGCGTCTACAACGTCGCCATGCATATCGCGAAGCCGACCGGCCGTCCTTACGCGCTGCTCGAAATCTGAGGCGCAGCGCTGCCTGCCGCTTCGGAACCATGCCGGCAGCGATGAGTTGTGCAGGAGACCAACGGAACCAACTTCGATGCCTGACCCCAGACAACCGGATCCCGATCGCGACACGCCGATGCCGGCGCCCAGCTGGAAACCGGAGCCGGTCAGGAAGCCGGAGCGGCACGGGCTGCCGGACGAGGTGCCGCGCCCAAATCCCGATGAAACCGACGATCCGCCGGCGCCTGCCGGGCGCATCCGGACGGAGTAAGCTCGATGGCTGCGCCTCGCGCGATCTGGAAAGGCTTCATGAAGGTCGGATCGGTTTCATGCGGCGTCAAGATCGTCGGCGCCACCAGCGAAGCGTCGAAAATCCATTTCAGGATATTGAACCGGAGGGACGGCCTGCCGGTGAAAAGCGCCTATGTGGATGAGGAGACCGGCGAACCGGTGAACGCCGAGGACCAAGTCAAGGGCTTCGAGACCGACAAGGAGGATTTCATCCAGATAGAGCCCGAGGAGATCAAGGCGCTGAAACTAACCTCCGAGCACACGCTGGAAATCGGCGAGTTCGTGCCGGTCGCAGACATCGACACGCGCTATCTCGAAAAGCCCTATTACCTCATTCCGGCGGAGGATGCTTCCGCAGAGGCGTTCAACGTCCTTCGGGAGGCCATGAAGAACAAACGGGTGGCGGCGCGATCCTGTGTCGTCCTCTACCAGCGCGGACGCGAGGTTCTCATCCAGCCCTTCGGCAAGGGAATGCTTCTCACCGAGCTGCGGGACCGCAATGAGATGGTTTCGGAGGCGACGGTGTTCGAAGGGCTGAAGAAGCAGGACTACGAGGCGGACCTGCTCGAGATCGCCGGCCTGCTGATCGACAAGAAGGCGACGAAGTTCGATCCTTCGAAATTCGAGGATACATACGAGAACGCGCTGATCGCCATGATCGAGGCCAAGCGCAAAGGCAAGAAGCTGCCCAAGGCGGCGCCGAAACCGCGTGAGAACGTCATCAATCTGGCCGACGTTCTGCGCAAAAGCCTTGCCAAGGAGGGCATCGCCGCGAAAGGCGCGAAGCAAGGCAAACGCAAGTCAGCTTGACGCCAAGAAAGGCCGCTCAGACCTCGTCGAACCGGCTTCCTTCCTTGGAGGGATCGCGCGCGAGGACCCGCTCCTCCTCGTCGTCCGGGAGTGCCTCGTCACTTTCCTGATAGGGATTGTCGTCGTCTTCTTCGGGGAGCGTTCCCTCCGCTTCTTCATCGTCCTGCGGGTCGCCGTTGACGGCGACGCTGTCGGGCAGGATCCGGCCGCCCTCAAGCGCGTCCCAGTCCTGCTGCTCGACTGCCGGAGCCTCGGTTTCGTCCTGATTTGCGGTGCGTTGCTTTTTACGCGGGTCCATCTCGTTCTCCAATGCTGCAAGCCTATCCGGCTCGCGGTTCGCTCAGTTGGAAAACCGCTCAGGCGATTGGTGGTTCCGCCCGTTGCAGCAAGTGGCGGCCGTTGTGGCGTCGCCTCTCCCTGGTAGGTGCCCTACGCGATCTGTTCGAACGTGCATTGGCGCGGCGCCTTGTCGGGCCGCCAGCGCACCAGCCTTGTTCCATGCCGGAATCGGTCGCCGGTGACATGGTCGAAGCGGACCTCCACGACCAATTCGGGCCGCACCGGCTCCCATTCTCCGCTGCGCTCGGTGCTCCAGCGGCTCGGGCCGCCGGGTGCCTTGCCGGTGAAGCCGAGCCCGCCGCGCAACGCTTCAAGCCTCTTGGTCAGCGCCGCTCGCTCGTCACTGGCGATGGTCGAGGTGAAGCCGACATGATCGAGCTGGCCACGGTCGTTGTAGAGGCCAAGCAGCAGCGAGCCGATCTGGCGCTTGCCGCTCAGGTAGCGAAAGCCACCGACCACGCAGTCTGCTGTGCGCAGCCGCTTGACCTTGATCATGGTTCGCTCGCCCGGGCGATAGGGTTCGGCCAGTGCCTTGGCGACCACGCCATCGGTGGCACCTCGGCCGGCGCCGCGCAACCATCGTCTGGCGGTCGCGAGGCTCGTTGTGGCCGGCGAGAGCTTCAGCCCGGCGTTCTCTGCCCTGGCAACGAAGTCCTCGATCGCCCGGCGCCGATCGGGCAAGGGCAAATCGAGCAACATCTCGCCTCCCGGGGCAGCCAGTGCATCGAACAGGATCAACCGCGCCGGTGTTTCCGCGCTCAGCTTGCGGATACGGCTCTCGGCCGGATGAAGGCGCATCTGCAGCGCGTCGAAGGAGACGCGCCCGTCGATCTCGATCACGATCTCGCCGTCCACGACGAATTGCCTTGCGGCGAGGTCGCGCAGCATCGTGGTCAGTTCGGGAAAGTAGCGGCCGAGCGGCTTGCCGGATTTGGCGCGAAGCTCGACGGCGTCGCGGCCTTTGAAGGCCAGGCAGCGAAACCCGTCCCATTTGGGTTCGTACTGCCAGGGACCTTCAGGCAAGGCGTCCGCGGTCCGCGCCTCCATCGGCGGCGTATCCAAAGACAGCGGAAACTCGGGGCTCGATGTCGCTGGTTGGGACGTAATCCTGGAGGTCTCCATCTCGGTAGAACGTTCGACCACACCTGTAGTTTCCGGTCGACGGGAACGAGTTGCACGGCGAGGCGTTGCCTCACCAAAGTTCAGAAACGAAATGTCGAGCTTTGACCGCGTCGGGCACTTCTTCACCAGAGCGAACATGAACTTCCGACAGGAAATCCGATGTCGGCTTCCGGCTTGAGCTATGGTCCTCTGGGCGAGCGCTGCGCGCATCTATGCGTCGACATGCAGAAATTGTTCGCGGAACCTTCGGAATGGGCCACGCCGTGGATCACCCGCGTCCTTCCGAGGATCGTCAGCCTCGTCGAATGGAAAGCCGAGCAAACCCTTTTCACGCGCTTCGTGCCGGCTGAAAAGCCTGGCCTGGGTGCCGGCACCTGGAGACGCTACTATGAGCGCTGGGCCTCGATGACGATCGAAAATGTCGGGCGAGAAATGGTCGGGTTGCTGCCGCCGCTGTCATCCTTCTGTCCGCCGGCGCAGGTGATCGACAAGCATGTTTATTCGCCCTGGCCGGAGGGCAGACTGCAGACGGCACTTGCCGCGCGCAGCATCGACACCCTGGTGGTCACGGGAGGCGAAACCGATGTTTGCGTGCTCGCAACCGTCCTGGGGGCGATCGACATCGGATATCGCGTGGTGCTGGTCACGGATGCGCTTTGCAGTTCATCGGACGCGACGCACGATGCCCTGATGACCGTCTACCATCAGCGCTTCGCGCAACAGGTCGAGACCGTCGAGATGGAGACGGTCCTTTCGGCCTGGACCTGAACGTTATGGGACGATCCGCACCGGCTACAGCCGAAAGCGACCGATCAACTGCTATTTGACGGAACCGCAATGTTTCTCCGAAATTGCGCAGGCAGGGAGCGTGTAGATGCCTAAACCAGCGAAACGGGAAAAAGCTCGCAAGCCAAATCCGTCTGACCCCAACCCAAAGCGAAAGCCGCCGAGGGACACGCGCGAAAACCCGACACGGAATCCGGACGGTCCCGGCGAATTGCCGGACACCACCACGCGTGAAGAAGTCGAGACAGTCAGGCCTAACCTGAAACGCTAGTACCGGTAGGCGTACGTATTTCCGAGGCGCGACGCTCTGATGTTGTGGAGATAGGCCGCGCGAAGATTGACTTGTCGGCCCGACAAGACTGCGATTGCCGGCCAAAAAAGGAACCCCGGCTGCAGTGGTTGGGTGGGGGGCACGGCAGCCGAGGTCAATGTTTTTCTCAGAACTGTGGCGCCGTTTGCTTCAAACCGCAAATCTCGCTCTAAAGGTCGAGATATGCTCGCACGCAGCTTTGAGGAGCAGAATTCCTGTGATGGCAACTTAAGGTTGTCATCCTTTCGGTCATATTAGCCACCTAAGATATAATTACCAAATTGTTAACCAGGATTAATGCGCCTTTTCCACAGCATCGTAGTATGCATTTGAGGCTGGATTACCTCAATGGAGCGGGGATCCCATACGTCCGTGGGTTGGGCCGGCGTATGCACTACTCCTTGAATCTATTCCTCACTTCGCAGCAAGTCGCCCGACACACGGTAAACAGCGTATCAGTTCATGCCGCTGAACAAGCCCTGCGTGGGAGTCAAGATAAAAAGGGGAGCGAGCGAAGTCGGCGGCGGAGAGGAGTAAATAAGGCGATGGGACATCTTCAAATTTCCGAGTCTTGGAAAGACGCGACGGGGTCGTTGCAGAACGGGCATCTGACGGACGTGAACGGGCTCGGCACGTCTGATCTCGAAGAAGGACACCCGACCGAAGGTCTGGTGGTAATTGTGGACAAGCGGGCACTCGAGCGCGAATGTCTTGCTCGAGGCCTTATCGAACATAATCCGGCTTTGCGCGTCAGCGCCGTAGGATCTCTTGATGAGATTCAGCACGTCGCCGGCGGGGCGGAGGCTTCCGCGATCCTCGTTATTCTCGGCGCCCGAAAGGTGACCGACCAGAGCGTTCGGGCGGAACTTGTGCACCTCATCTCCGAGGTCGGCGCCGTACCGGTAATCGTCGTGGTTGATTCCGACGAGCCGGGGGAGATCCTTGCGGCTCTCGAATGCGGCGCCCGCGGCTACATTCCGACGAGCGTCAAAGTGAAGGTCGCTGCCGAGGCCATCGGTCTCGCCCGCGCCGGAGGAATCTTCGTGCCCGCCAGCTGCGTGCTGGCGCTTCGCGAGATCATCCATTCGACGGCAAACGGCGCCCGTCCGCTCGCCGGAATGTTCACCTCGCGCGAGGCCGCGGTCGTGGAAGCGCTCAGGAAAGGCAAGGCCAACAAGATCATTGCCTACGAGCTCAACCTCTGCGAGAGCACGGTCAAGGTCCATATCCGCAACATCATGAAAAAACTGAAAGCCACGAACCGCACTGAGGTGGCCTACAAGCTTAGACAGATGATGCTTTGAAGGCTGCCCAGGCCTGGTGCCTGGCAATAGAACCACGCACGCCGATCCTCGACGTGGAGGCGGACCTATTTCAGGTCCGCCTCCCTTCGAGATTCAAGAGTAGGACGGTGCCTGCAGGTCTTGAAACGGATGCGCTCAGGCCGATGCTCAGGCATGTTCCCGGTCGAGCATCTCGAATCCTGCCTTCACGAGAAATCCAACACTGTCGCGGCCCAACTCCGCACCGCGATATGCTGCTTCGGCAGCCTTCAGGCCTCCCGTCAGTCTGCGGATCACCGGAGCCGCTCCGAGTATCTCGAGCGGCAGGCCC
>NZ_RZSN01000187.1:0-10813 GCF_003997315.1 Mesorhizobium sp. M1A.F.Ca.IN.020.04.1.1 | reverse complement strand
GTGCCACTGGCGCTACCGGCTCAACTGGAGCAACGGGTGCAACCGGCTCGACCGGAGCGACCGGCGCTACGGGTGCAACCGGCTCGACAGGTGCGACCGGAGCCACCGGTGCGACTGGAGCAACGGGCTCGACCGGTGCGACCGGAGCTACCGGCTCGACTGGAGCTACCGGAGCAACTGGCTCGACTGGGGCGACTGGAGCAACGGGTGCGACCGGCGCCACCGGCTCGACCGGAGCGACAGGTGAAACCGGAGCAACGGGTGCTACCGGCGCAACGGGTGCCAAAGGCTCGACCGGAGCGACCGGCGCAACGGGTGCAACCGGCGCAACCGGCTCGACGGGTGCCACCGGGCCGGGCGGCGCAACGGGCCCGACCGGAGCGACCGGCCCCGGCGGCGAGACCGGTGATCGCGACAAAGGCAACAACGGCCATGGCAATGATCCTGACCACAACGACAGCAGCAATCCTGGGAAGGGACATTCCAACGATGGCACTGATGCCGATGGCTCGCCTGGCCATCGCACCGCCGCGGTCACGGCCAACTCGCTCGGGCTCAAGGACACGACGCAGTTCCTGCAATCCGGCTCGACCGACAGTGATGCCGTCAGCCATGCGTCGTTCCGTCAGCTTGTCAGCCAGGCCGCCGGTTCGGTGACGACCGACCTCCTGAATGTTCTCAACACGATCAGGGGATTTGGTCAGAACCAGAACAAGCCGTTGGGTGCAAGCACCGACCTGACCTCGGATCAGAACAAGCAGGGTGCCGGCTTCGCCAATAGCGACGACACGGTGAAGAAGGCGCTGAAGGATATTCTGAAGCCGCATGACTGAGCATGAGTGAGCAGGAATGGCGACCGGACAGACGACGATAGAAACCGGTCCAAAGCTGAGAAGCGGGCGCGCGGGCTTTGCCGAAGGGCAGGGCCCGCGCGTTCGGCCTTTCCGAGTGGTTAAGGGGCTCGCGCGACCGACCGCCGTGGAGTATCATCAGCGCCCCCAGAGATTCCGGCGGAAATGGTCCGCCCCGGGCAATGTCGAACCACCGCCTGCCTACCCGAAGGGGAGTCCATGGTGAACGTTCCTGGGAGTGCTGAAGTCCAGCCTGTGGAGCTGCGTGCCGGGACCGCGGCCGACCCGACCGGCATGCCCAGCGGCACCAGCGAAACGGGGCAGAGCCCCGGTGGCCCCGCCGAGTTCGACCAGGTCGGGCCGCGCCTCAAGGCGATGCTCCGGGTCGCCCGCTATCACGGTATCGAGCTCGATCCGAACGAATTCAGGGCAGCGAGCGCAGGCCCGTTTCCAAGCGCTACCGACCTGTCGGAATGGGCGCAGAACGGCGGCATGTGGTCCCGCGCAGTGCGTGTTCGCTGGTCACACCTGTTGCGCTTTCAAGATACCGGACCGGTCGTTCTCTTGTTCAGCGACGGCGGCGCCGGTCTCCTCACCGGGGCGAGCGCCGAGCGCAACGTGGTCTTCCTCAAAAGTCCGGAAGCGCCCGACGATGGTCCATCCACCGCTGTCGACGAGTTGCGCCTGTCGCAGGTGTGGACGGGCGAGGCGGTGCTGCTGCGAAACGCGCGATCCTATGTTGCCGCGGATGCGCCTTTCACCCTTCGCTGGATCGCCGAACTGGTGCGGCTCGAAAGCCGGCCGCTTCGCGACGTGGCCATCGCCTCCTTCACACTCAGCGTTCTGACCATTTTGCCGCCGCTCATCGTCATGACGGTGGTCAACAAGGTATTGCAGTTCAACAGTGTCTCGACGCTGTTACTCTTGTCGGCCATAGTCGCTGTCGTCTTCGCATACGAGACGCTCCTGGGCCACGCGCGGCGACTGATCACCAACGTCGTCGGAGCCCGCCTCGACACCAAGCTGCAGCTGCACGTTTTCAGCCGCCTCTTGCGTCTGCCGCTCGACTATTTCGAGCGCCACCCCGCCGGCGAGACAATGTACCACCTCGCGCAGGTCTATCGAATCCGCGAGTTTCTGACAGGCAAACTGCTCAGCACGTTCCTGGACCTGATCACCCTGTGCGTGCTGCTGCCGGTGATGTTCTATATCAACGTGACGCTTGCCTGGATCGTCGTTGCCTGCGCAGCGGTGATCATGCTGATCATCCTTGCCTTCCTGAAGCCGCTGCGCCGAAGGTACCAGCGGGTGATCGAGGCCGAGACCTGGAAGTCGGCGGCGCTGGGCGAAACCGTTGTCGGCATTAAGACCGTGAAGGCGCTTGGTCTCGAGCCGCAACGCAAGGCGCTTTGGGACGAGCAGGTGGCGGAGGCGGGAAGCGCGCGCCTCTCCTTCGGGCAGTTCGCCAGCTGGCCGCAGACCCTGGTTACGCCCATTGAACGCGTAATGGTGCTCGGCACCATGCTGATCGGCGCCTATCTCGCGATGAGCGACAGTTCCGGCTATATGGTCGGCGGTCTGTTCGCCTTCATGATGATCTCCCAACGCGTCGCGCAGCCGCTGGTCGGGTTGGTGCGGCTGATCGAAGACTACGAGGAGGTGGGGGCGGCAATCGGCGAGGCGGCATCCGTCCTTAACCGGCCGTTGGAGACGAGTTCGAACTCCCTCGGTCTGCGGCCAAGGCTCCTCGGCGAAGTTACGTTTAGCGATCTGACGTTCAGCTACATCGGTACCAAGACGCCCGCCCTCGACCGGGTCAGCTTCCACATTCCGGCTGGGACCATGTTCGGCATTGTCGGGCGGAGCGGGTCGGGAAAATCGACCATCGCGCGGCTGCTGCAGGGGATCAACCGGGATTACAGCGGGTTCCTGAAGCTGGACGGCGTCGACCTCAAGGAAATCAACCTGCGTCATCTTCGCCAGGGGCTCGGCGTGGTCCTCCAGGACAATTTCCTGTTCCGCGGGTCGATCCGCGACAACATCATCGCCGGGCGCGCAGGCTTGACGCTGTCCGATGCCATGCGTGCCGCGCATCTGGCCGGCGCGGAAGAATTCATCGAACGCATGCCGAACGGATACGACACCTACATCGAGGAAGGTTCGCCCAACCTTTCGGGCGGTCAAAAGCAACGGCTGGCGATCGCGCGCGCCCTCATCCACGATCCGACCATCCTCATTCTCGACGAGGCCACCAGTGCTCTCGACCCGGAAAGCGAAGCGGTCGTCAGTGCCAATCTCATGCGCATCGCCAGCGGCCGCACCATGATCATCGTCTCGCATCGGCTGTCCTCGCTCACCGACTGCGACCAGATCCTGGTCATGGAGCAGGGCAAGGTTCTCGACGTCGCTTCGCACACCGTCCTGCTCGAACGATGCGCGCTCTATCGTCAGCTGTGGTCGCAGCAGAACCGACATTTGGACAATCGCGGCGGCCGGCCGGCGGCCGTACCGCCGCGATTGGTTTGACGATGTGGTGCCGCAACGGGGTCGAGATTGAAATGGTGGTTCTCGCCAAAGATGAGTTGGATAACAAGGGCCGGTAAGCCATGAGTAGCACCTCGCTCACCGTCCGCCAGGCTCGCTGGCGCCGAGCGAAAGCGAACGATCCGACGACGCCGGCCATACTCGAGTTCCAATGGCCGTCGACTGCCGTCTCCAATGCGCCGATTCCTCGGTCGGCGCGCGGCATCGTATGGATGATTTCGAGCCTCGTGATCGTCTTGATCACCGTGGCCGGACTGATACCGGTCGACCAGGTCGTGACGACGAGGGGGCTCGTGGTTTCACAATCGCCCAACATCATCGTGCAGCCGCTGGAGACGGCGATTGTCCGCTCGATCGAAGTGCGCGAGGGACAGCATGTGCAGGCCGGCCAATTGCTTGCGCGCCTCGATTCGACCTTCGCCTCGGCAGACCTGCAGGCCTTGGCCATGCAGGTCTCTACGCTTGAGGCTGAAGTGGCACGGTTGAAGGCGGAGGCCGACGGCAAGGAGTTCAACTATGACGGCCTCGACCCCAGCTGGACCCTGCAGGCCTCGATCTTCGAGCGCCGCAAGGCGGTCTACGAGGCTAAGCTGGAGAATTTCGATCGGCAAAGCGATGAACTCACTTCCGTGATCTCGCGCGCGCAATCTGATGCCGCTGGCTACCGGCAGCGGCTCTCCGTCGCGGCATCGATAGAACAGATGCGCAAGCAGCTGGAAGAAAGGCAAGTCGGGAGCCGCCTCAATACCCTGCTGGCCGAGGACAATTCGGCCGAAATGTCGCGCGCGCTCGGCAACGCCGTGCAGACGGCGGAAGCTGCCAGGCGCCAGCAGGCTGCGGTAGCCGCCGACCGCGCCGGCTACATTCAAGGCTGGCGCGCGGAAGTCTCGCAAGGTTTGTCGGAGGCGAGCTCTCGCATGTCCGACGCGCGCGAGCTCTTCAACAAGGCAAAGCTGCGCAAGCAACTGGTCGAGCTGAAAAGCGAAGGAGATGCCATTGTCCAGTCCGTGGCAAAGGTGTCGGTCGGCTCGGTCCTGCAGTCGGGCGAGCGCCTGATCACGCTGGTGCCCGCCAAGGCGCCGCTCGAGATCGAGACAAATGTCGTCGGCCGAAGCAGTGGCTTCGTCCATGTCGGCGATCCTGTCGTCATCAAGTTCGATACCTTCCCCTATTCGCAATACGGCCTCGCTCACGGCACCGTGCGCACGCTCAGTCCGGATTCCTTCTCCGCTCAGGAGCAAGCCCGCGATCCAGACAGTTCGCTGGCAATGCTGCCCTCGAACACAGAACCGTTCTATCGGACGCGCATTTCCATCGATCAGTTCGCGCTGCATGACGTACCCGCCGGGTTTGCCCTCACCCCCGGCATGCCGGTGACCGCCGACGTTCAGGTCGGCCGGCGCACGGTGCTCAAATACATGCTTGGGGTGATGCTCCCGATCGGTCAGGAAGCGATGCGCGAGCCGTAGTCTGCAGCTCAAGAGGAACCGGAGCAGCCAGAGGCTGGCATCGATGACAATTCTGGATCGCCTGACTGGTTTGGCTAGCCCATCCGTAGCATTGCGAAGGGCGACCCAGCTTGCTGAAAATGGCAAGCCCACCGAGGCCTTTCCGCTCTTCGCCACGGCTGCGCGTGCGGGCATAGGCCAGGCCGAGTATCGGGTCGCGCGTTGCTATCTCGAAGGTTCCGGCGTGCCGCCCAGCCGGGCAGAGGGGACGCGCTGGCTGCGGCGAGCAGCGGATCACGGGAGCGCTGATGCGCAGGCGCTTCTCGCCGCACTTTACGTGACCGGGATGGCGACAGCCGAGGCTGACAAGGGCTCCGAGTCGGAACGCCTGTTCGTGGAGGACACGACGAGCGAGCCAGACTTTGCGTCAGCGCTCGACCTTGCCACGAAGGCGGCCGAGGCCGGCTCCGCCACCGGCCAGGCACTCCTCGGCTACATCCTGACCAGCGGTCCCGAACCGATGCGCGACGCGGATGCTGCCTGTAAGTGGTACGAGCGGTCGGCTGCGGCCGGCTGCGCCGAAGGAAGCCTTGGTTTTGCCCTTTCGCTGGCACGGCGGGGTCTGTCGGCAGACCGGTCCAGGATTGCCGATGAGGTCCGGCGGGCGGCGGACGCTGGCTTGCCGACAGCGATCTATCTTCTCGCGATCCTGACCGAACATGGCCTCGGTGTCGCTGGCGACCTTGCTGGCGCGGTGCGACTATATCAGTCAGCTGCGGAGAAGGGGCTTGCTGCGGCCCAATTCCGATTGGGTCTGGCGCTTGTCGACGGGAGCCTCGGCGACCAGGATCCTATGGCTGGAGAGGCCTGGATACGGCGTGCGGCATTGGCGGGTAATTTCGAGGCGGCGAATCTCCTCGGCGATCGTTACGTGAAGAGCCGGCCGCCCGACTTTTCAGAGGCGGCAATTTGGTATCGTCGTGCGGCCGAGGGGGGGCACCAGGCCGCCGCCCGTGCGCTGGCCTCTCTCTACCTGACGGGAAACGGTGTCGCCAGGGACGAGCAAGAGGGGGCGCATTGGCTGCGCACCGCCGCAAGCAGCGGGAACCGGGCAGCGCAAGTCGATCTGGCCAATCTTGTTCTTCAGGGAGCCGGCGAGCCGGACGATATCACGAGCGTAGCGGGGTGGTTCGAGGCGGCCGCATTATCGGGCGACCTTATCGCCGCCTTCAATCTCGGGCTATGTTTCGCCAAAGGCGTCGGCGTGCACCAGGATGAAACTCGCGCCGCGCAATGGCTGAGGCGCGCGGCTGAAGGCGTGGCTGAGGCTCAGTACATGTATGCGCGCATTCTCAGGGACGGGCGCGGCGTGGCTGCCGACGCGCAACAGGCTCGTGCCTGGTTTGCCCAAGCGGCCGAAGGCGGCATGCTCGATGCGCAAGTGGCACTTGCTGAGATGCTGCTCAATGGCAGCGGAGGCAAACGCTCTCCCGAAGCCGCAATACAGCTGTTCCGACGGGCTGCTGCCGACGGACATGCCGGCGCAATGTTTGCTCTCGGCGCGCTGCAGAGCTCCGGCGAGGGACTGCCGGTCGATCACGTGGCGGCGCAGAAATGGTTTGCGGCCGCGGCCGAGCGTGGGCACGGGCAGGCCCAACTGATGCTCGGCCGATATTTCTCGAAGGGCCTAGCCGGAGAGCACTACCCGGCAGTCGGCCGCCTTTGGCTCGAGCGAGCGGCGGCGCAAGGTCTTGAGGAAGCGGCCGACGAACTTTCCGAATTGGCCGGCTGAGGCATTCACTGCCAAGGCTTAGCACCGGCATCGGTCGCGCCCGACTACTGCGCGCCGGGCGTCCACTCAGGCAGCGGCGCTAGGCTGTGGTTGAACTGTTTCCACCACATGGACTTATCGATCTCGCAGCAGGCGAGAAGCAGGTTATGCGCCTTCTCGAAAGCCTGGGTAGCGATTTCATCAAAGGTCATCTGCGCGTCGTACGGGACCGACACCACCAGTTCCTGACCGGTTTGTGTGCCGCCTTCGTCGACCTGAAGATAAAGCCAAACGACGAAATGCGCGCCCTGGCCATTCGCGTCGGCGTTGCCGATCTTGATGCGGTCGATGCCTGCTGCAGTGACTTTCATGCCGAAGTCCTTCATTTTGGGATTCATGGAATTCCAGAAGTTCGCAGCAATCAGAAAGGTTCCGGGACCGCTGTTCCTATGGTGAAGCATTGATAAAGAGGTACCACCTGGCTGCCGGGCGGGGGCGCAAGCGGCCACGCGCGCACAAAGCCCTGGTCGCCCGATCGTCGCCGACCCAGCAGCGGTCGTTCGCCGATGCGCGTTGCGATGGCCGCTGACGGCGCGATCTAAGACAATCCAGCGTCTTGCCCTGCTGGCGGCGCCGTCTGATGGCGAGCCAGGAACGCGCCTTGCCAGCGAAGTTTCGCGCGTCGCCCCCGTCGACCCATCAACCGCGCTGCGAAGGCTTGTTAGCGGTCATTGCAACGCACTGCGATGGCACGCGTTTTATTGATTGGGCAGAGCGGTGACCCTTGTGAGCACCGCTTCATAGGCTGACAAGTCGGAGGCGATTAGGTGGCTAAGTTCAAAGAAGCCCTTGAGCGCGGCAAGAAAGCTCCTCGCCAGCAAAAGGAGGATGCGAATGCCACGGTGCCGGATTTTGGCACCCAAGCCAGGGCCTGGCTGGACGATGTCGTTGTTGCGTCGTTGGTAGCGGCCAAGGCAGAAGTGTCGGGCGAGATGACCATCGACATAGACACCGTTCCGCGGGGCCGTGACAAGGCGCTGACGCCCTCTGTTCGGTTTCGAATCTACCGAAAGCCGGAAGTGAAAAACACCGCCGGAAGGGTATTCACCGTCAACGTTCACGTCAGTGGGGAGGTGTCGGTTTCGTCACCCGGTATGGTCGCCGAGGATGTTGGAAATATAGGGAACAGGTCCGGCGAGAGGTTTCGCAATTTGGTTGTCAAGCTCATCGAAGACGCCGCTAGGGACATGAGCTAGCCCGACTGTCATGCTCGATTGGTCGACCCGGCCGAGGAGATCCCACCTCAGCTCGGCCTTCTGGTCGTCAGGCAGAAAATCTTTCACCGTCAAGCGTGATCTCGATAGTGACGCCGGCCGGGTCCCAGTTTCGCTCGACTCGGCCCAACTGGCTCGCGGCGACGCGGACCAGGCGGCTCCCGAAACCTTCTTCTTCGGTTGCGACGGGAGGTGGTCCTCCAACCTCTCGCCATTGAATAAGCACCTTGCCGTCCCGATTGGCGCAAGCGATCTCTATTGAGCCGGTGGCCGCCGAGAGGCTGCCATGTTTGGCAGCGTTGGTGGCGAATTCGTGCAGCAGGAGGGAAAGCGGCGTGATCATTGCCGCAGGCACGGGGATATCGATGCCGGTGATCGCGAAGCGGGGATGCTCATTGGCCACATGGCGGTATGGCGCGAGGATCGCGTTGACCAATGTATGCAGGCTCGCGGAGACCTGAGCAGAGCGGCCATCCGACGTGAGCATCGTCAGCGCATGCGCCCGCGCCAAGGCACCGAGGCGGTCAGACACGATCGAGGCGAGCGCCGCCGGCGTTTCGGCGGTCGAGGCGCTCAACTTGATGATCGAGCTTGCGATGGCGAAGAGGTTCTTCACACGGTGGTCCATCTCGCGGAGCAGTATCTCCCGCTGCTCTTGTGAGCGCAGCCGCTCGGAGATGCCGCGGGCGATCTTGGAAGCACCGACAATTGTGCCCGACGCGTCCGCGATGGGGGAAACTGTCAAAGAGATGGGAACGATACTGCCGTCCTTGCGCAGGCGAACGGTCTCGAAATGCTCGACATGCTCTCCATCTCGGATGCGCGCCAGAATCTCCCGGTCCTCGTTCTGGCGATCGGGCGGTATCAGCAACATGAGCGAACGACCGATAATTTCCGCGCGGGGGTAGCCGTAGAGACGCTCGGCGCCACGGTTCCAGTCCGTGACGATGCCGTCCGGATCCGTCGCGATGATCGCGTCATCTGAGGATTCGACAAGCGCGCTTAGCCGCGCTGCAGTGGTTTCCGCCTGGTCCCGTTCGATCGCAAACCCGAGCTGGCGGGCAATGGTCAACGCAAGTTCGCGTTCACGATCGGTGAAGCTATGGGGTGCTGGGTAGTAGACCATGAACTTGCCGATGAGCTCGCGGGAGCTGGCAAGCGGGATAAAGGCCAGCGCTTCGATGCCTTCGCCGAGGACCGTTTCGATGAGTTGCTGAGATTCACCGCTGAACCGAATATCCTCGACAAAGATGGGCTTGGCGTCGCGCTGATCGCTTGTCCACGGCGTGTGGCCGTTGACAGCCTTGCGGTATTCTTCAGACAGTGAGCGCCACGCGACGAAGCTCATGACGCCGTGATTGTCAAATTTCAGGATCGAGGCGCGCGACGAACCGAGGGCGTCGCATATGGCATCCAGGGCCGCATCGTAGATCTCGACGAGGCCATGGGCGCGGTAAAGTCGGTCGGTGAGGCGAAAGAGGACGGTTTGCTCGCGGGCAATATCGCCGTCGGCTTGCTCACGCTGGCCGCGCCCTGTGGCCGTAACACTCATAGCCCCTTGCTGCATCGAGTCCTTGACCCAATCGCCTAACGCAGCACCGCGTCGATCGCCTCTTCGACCGCCGGGTACGATCCCCGACCACGCTCGACAATATGCGCTTTGCGCGGTTTCGCAATAGGACTTGTCGCCTTGCGGCGCGGCGGCTGGTGTCGCCGACGAGCCGCGAGCGGCGCCCGTCTAGCGGCTTGAGCCAAATGGCAATTCGCCTAAGCCACGGGCAATCCCAAATCAGGTGCGCTACCAGGCCGCGCCGTACTCCGACGCTCGCGGCATTTAAAGCTTCCGCGGCCGGCCCAAAACGGAAGCCTCGCGCGCAGACTAGCGCCTCAGCGCCTTTGCTTGGCAATCCTGCCGGCGATCGCCGCGCCCTGGATGCGCGCATTGGCGAAGCAGCCTCGAATGCTCGGCCGCATGCCGGTGAACCAGAGGCCGGGCAGTTTCGGGTCGTTCGCCGGGCCGTTGAACAGCGGCACTCCCTTGGCATCGAGCACGCCGAGCCTGCCCACCATCGCCTCCAGCCCGGTGCGGTAGCCGGTGGCGGCAATGACGATGTCAGGCGCGATCGACTGGCCGCTTTCGAGAACGACGCCGTCGTGCCTGAATTCCTTGACCTGCGGCACGACGATGATGCGGCCGGCCTTGATCGCGTCGACCGCACCGTCATCGGCGGCGATCGCCGTATAGTCCGAGCCGAGGCGGCTGGCGCCGCCCGACGGGGCGGGGGGCAGGCCGTACTTCCCGAGATCGCCGAAGACCAGCCGCTGCGTCGCCGCCATCACCGCATCGGCAAGCCGGGCAGGCAGTCTCGCCATGACGGGCGAGAAACGATGCACGGCGATCTTGCCGATGCGCTTGGGCAGCAGCGACGGCCCGTTGCGCGCCGAGAGCCACATCTGCCCGGTCTCGACCCCGGAAAGATGGTTGAGCGCGTCGAAGCCGGAATTGCCGGCGCCGACCACCAGCACTTTTGTCCCAGCATAGTCGCTCGCCCGGCCGAAATGCGCCGAATGGACGATCTTGCCCGAAAAATCCTTCATGCCTTTCCAGGCCGGGATAAAGGGTTGTCGGTCGCGCCCGGTGGCGATCACCACGTGGCGCGCCGCTCGCGGTCCCGTGCTGGTCTTCAGCAGCCAGTGATCGCCGCGGAAATCGATTTCCTCGACGACGACGCCGAAGGCGATCGGCAGCCGGTGCGTCCGGGCGAAGTCGTTGAACAGGCGGATCACCGCGCTGCGGTGCGGAAAGGCGGGCGTGCCTTGCGGAAATGAAACGCCGGGCAGCGTCGAGAGGTCGCGATGCGTGTTGAGATGCAGGTTCTCATGGCGGTGGTGCCAGGGCTCGGCCAGCCGCCCCTCGCGCTCGAG
>NZ_RZSN01000186.1:0-10870 GCF_003997315.1 Mesorhizobium sp. M1A.F.Ca.IN.020.04.1.1 | reverse complement strand
GGACGCGCTGGATCGCTTCCGCCAGTTTTCGCACGCGTTTCTGCTCATCCGCATCAGCCTTGCCCTCGCGCAGCCAGCGGCGTGAACGCCGCAGCAACTCGGCCAAATCGAGGTCGGGTTCGGCCGCAACGGCATCGGCGAGCCGCAGGCCAAGCTCGGCCAGCACCCTTTGCTGGCGGCTGGCAAAGGAAGCGCCCGCCTCTGCGGTCAGGCCACAGGCCTGCTCGTCGAGGGACAGCAGGCCTGAATAGATGCTGTAGACGCGCTCCGGCAGGGAGCCGGCTGCAACACTTTCCATTTTCAGCTTTTTCTCGACATAGGCGCATTCCCTGGCGAGCGGCCGCTCGACATTGCCGATGAAGGCGAGCTTCCAGACAACAGGAGCCACCCAGACCTTGAAATCCTTGTTGGTTTCGCGCCCGCGCTTCAGCGCCGCCAGCCCCATCTCCACCGCGCCGGGAAGCAGCGGCGCGACATAGTTGCCGTGCCAGCCGACGCTGCCTTCCGGATGAAGCAGCACGCCATGGCCTTTCAGCGCCCAATCGACCGAATACGCTTTGGCGGCTTCGCTGTTGCCGGGAATCTGCGCGATCAGATTGTTGGCCAGCCAGAATCTCTGCATCAGCCGACCGAGCCCGTTCACCACCCCATGTGTTGCCCATGAGGCGGCAAGCGGGCTGACGCGCGAGACGATCTCCTTGTCGATCATCCAGTCGGTGAAGAATTCCGGATGGTTGGGCGTGATGAACGTCGCTTGGCCTTCGCCGCAGCAGGCGTGCAGCTTCTGCTGGTCGGCGACGGGAAAGTCGATGTGACGGATATTGGCGACGCCGCGCAGGCCGGCGAGCCGATTGAACGGCAACAGGTCGCGGAAGCCGGGAACCCCTCGCAACATGACGATGCGGTTGACGATCGTCATCACCTTGATCAGCGCCGGATTGGGTCGCGGCGCCACGAACACGTCGATCCTGCCCAAGCTTTTCCCCCGAAATGCCTACGGGATGCTGGAACGGGATTGCGGCGTCTTCAAGTCAGGCTCGGCGACGGATCGCCGTAGCGGTTAACCCGCCGCTATTTCGAGGCCGGACAGGGCTTGGCCTGATCGAACAGCGACAGGTTCACCAATTTGCCGGTCATTGAGAAGTCGCCATAATCCATGACGAGGTCGCGCGTGATGCCGTTCTCATGCAGTTTGAAGCTGATCCGGTACTCCGGCACCTCTTCGCCGCTTTTGTCGGTGTCGTCGAAATAGGCGATGTCGACCGGCCAGTATTTGTCGGTGGCAAGCTCGGCGAGCGCCGGCGCTTCCGGGTCCGCCTTGTCGGCGTCGGCTCTTTTGCCGACGACGACGGTGGTCGTCATTACCTTATTGGCATCCTCGGAGCCGTCGAACAGATTGGTCTGATAGAAGTTCTCTCCCTTCTCGGCCTTGCCGATCAGCTCCACGAGGTGCTGGGTGGGGAACTGCGTGGCGGCGAGCTCGAGCGTGTTCTTCTCGGGCTTGTCGATGTTGACTTTGAGGCCCTTCGGCTCCCTGGTCGCCATACCCTTGACTTCCTTGTCGAGGTTCTGGTCGACGAAGGACTTCGTCACGAAGGAGAAGGTCTTGCCTTCTGCGTCCTCAAACGTCGTCGTCTGCTGGTCGGTCAGCCTAGTGTTCTCGCTGGTGACGATCTGCGTGACGAAACGGAACTTCACCGTATAGCCCTCGCAGGGAGAGCCGTTGAACTCATAGACCATGCGGCCGGAGATGCCCGTGATGCCGGAGCGGTCGGACGCCTTGTTGAGGGTGAGATCATAGACGGCGCGGTGCGCCTGCAGCGCGGGCACGGCAAGGGCCGGAGCCATCGGGATGGCCGCCGACACGAGAGCGGTGGAAAGGAAAAGGCGCGTCAAGCGCATGCGGTGCTCCGATCGTCGCGGCCGATGGCAGGCCGCAGGGAAAGATGGTCCAGCTTAAAAAAAGTCGTGGCGGAAGCGAGGCAAAAATAGCAATTTCGGCCCCGCCAACGCGGCGCCTTCCAGCAATAGGGAAAACCAATGAGCGAAACAATCGAAAAGCGGCTAAGCGATCTCGGCGTCGCCATTCCGGCCGCAGCAGCGCCGGCCGCCAACTACGTGCCCTACTGCCGGACCGGCAACACGCTCTTCACCGCCGGGCAGCTGCCGCTGAAGGACGGCAAGCTGCAGGCAAGCGGGCTGCTTGGCCGCGACATCGATACCGCCGCCGGCAAGGAGGGCGCAAAATTCTGCGCCATCAACATCCTGGCGCAGGCCAAGGCAGCACTTGGCGATCTCGAAAAAATCCGCCGGCTGGTCAAGATCACGGTCTTCGTCGCCTCGGCGCCGGACTTCGTCGAGCAGCATCTGGTCGCCAACGGCGCCTCCGACTTCCTCGTCGCGGTCCTCGGCGAACGTGGTAAGCACGCTCGCTCCGCCGTCGGCACTGCGTCGCTCCCGCTCAATGCCGCGGTCGAGATCGAAGCGATCTTCGAAGTCGAGTGAAACGAGCCTGACATGACCGACCTTTCCTGGTTGATTGCCCGCCCCGTCGCGCATCGCGGCTTCCACGACATGAACAAGACACGCTGGGAGAATACGCTGTCGGCCTTCGCCGCGGCAGCCGACCGCGGTTACGCGATCGAATGCGACGTGCATATCTCGTCCGACGGCGTTCCCGTCATCATCCACGACTGCGACCTGAAACGACTGACAGGCGAGGATGGCTTCGTCTGGCAACGCACCGCGGCCGAGCTCACCGCGCTCAAGGTGGGCGGCACGAAAGATCATGTGCCGACGTTGCAGGAGGCGCTCGACCTGATCGACGGACGCGTGCCGCTGGTGGTCGAGCTGAAAGGTGTTCCCGGCCACGACAAAGGATTGGTCGCGAGCGTCGGCAGGTTGCTCAAGCGCTACACTGGCAAGGTGGCGATCATGTCGTTTGACCATTGGCTGATCCGCGACTTCGCCAAGGAGGCGCCGGGCATTCCCGGCGGGCTCACCGCCTATGGCAAGGACGACCAGCTGATCGAGGCGCATTTTGCCATGCTGGCGCACAACCTCGCCTTCACCTCTTACGCCGCCGGCGATCTGCCGAACCCGTTCGTCAGCTTCGTGCGCGAAAAGCTCAAGATGCCGGTCATCACCTGGACCGTACACGACCAGCCGGCGGTCGACCTCACCTTCAAATATGCCGACCAGATGACCTTCGAGGGCTTTGAGCCGGACCTGGTCAAGGTCGCCTAGAGCTGGATGATTTCAGGTCGAACGACCTGGAACAGATCCGCCGAAATCAATCTGAGAGAGAGCATGATGCCGTCCGAAAACCGCTTCGCACTTTCGGCATCATGCTGTGAGGCAGTGCCTGAAACGTGACTTGTAGCAGCCCTGAGGACGCTTAAATAAGCCGGATGGATCAGGGTGACGACGACGATGGACGGACAGCGAATGCGGACTATTCGGTCCGCGTCGCGGCGACCATCGGCGCATTCACCTGCGATGAATGGAACGGCTTCGCCGCAACCACGCGCGGCGACAAAGCAAGTGGCTACAACCCGCTCGTTTCATTCGGTTTTCTGAGCGCGCTTGAGGATTCTGGCTGTGCCGTGCGGCGCACCGGCTGGCAGGGTCATCACCTCAGGCTCGAGACGGCGCAAGGCAAGCTGCTGGGCGCCGCGCCTTGCTATCTCAAATCGCACAGTCAGGGCGAATATGTCTTCGACCACGGCTGGTCGGACGCGTTCGAGCGCGCAGGTGGGCGCTATTATCCGAAGCTGCAATGCTCGGTGCCGTTCACGCCGGTCACTGGCCCTCGCCTGCTCGTAAGCAGGGGCGAGGACGAAGGCGCGGTGAGGGCCGGCCTCGCCGCCGGCCTGAAATTGGTGACCGACAAGCTCGGCGTGTCTTCCGCGCATGTCACCTTCGCCGCCGAGCCCGACATTGCGACGCTCGAAGCAGCGGGTTTCCTGCACCGGACCGACCAGCAGTTTCATTTCTTCAACGAAGGCTTTTCGAGCTATGATGACTTCCTCGCCACGCTCGCTTCACGCAAGCGTAAGGCGATGAAAAAGGAGCGTCGCGAGGCGCTGGCCGACGGCATCAGCATCGATTGGCTGACCGGCAGGGACATCACCGAACGCGTCTGGGACGATTTCTTCGCTTTCTACATGGATACCGGCGGCAGGAAATGGGGCCGCCCTTATCTCAACCGCCAGTTCTTCTCGCTGATCGGCGAGCGCATGGCCGAGGACATTCTCCTGGTCATGGCCAAGCGCAACGGCCGCTACATTGCGGGCGCCATCAACTTCATCGGGTCCGACGCGCTTTACGGCCGCAACTGGGGCTGCATCGAGGATCACCCCTTCCTGCATTTCGAGGTCTGCTACCATCAGGCGATCGACTTCGCGATCGAGCGCAAGTTGAAGGTGGTGGAGGCCGGCGCGCAAGGCGAGCACAAGTTGGCGCGCGGCTACCAGCCGGTGACCATGCATTCGGCGCACTACATCGCCCATCCCGGCCTGCGCAACGCGGTTGCCGACTACCTTCGCCGCGAGCGTCGCGAGGTGGAGCGGATGGGGGAGTATCTCGAAGAGCACACCCCGTTCCGCAAGGATCTCAAGGAATAGCTCGGGCCTTGCCATCCACAGTCATTGCGGCTTTCGGGCCGCGATTGGAACGAGGAATGAAAAGCAGGCAACCAGGAAGAAAATGCCGCCGCCAAGCGCCAGCAGATCGCCTGCGCACCACGCGGCGGCGATGAAGAACAGCGCCGACACAATGAACAACAGCCATCCGACGACGATCCACTTCATAGTCGCTCCATCCTGACATTGACGTATCAGACGACAACACCTGCGATCATGCAACAGCGATGGCCGACCGCGCTGCCGACAGATCGGCTCAATCGTCTTGCCGCTCGGAAGCGGCTTCGCTACACCGGACGACGACCTAATCCGGAGTGCCCGCCATGGCCGAAGCCTACGATCCCGGCAACATCTTTGCGAAAATCCTGCGCGGCGAAATCCCCTCGCACCGCATCTATGAGGACGATGCGGTCGTAGCCTTCATGGATGTGATGCCGCAAGGAGTCGGCCACACGCTGGTGGTGCCGAAGGCGCCGTCGCGCAATATCCTCGACGCCGATCCGGCAACATTCGGTCCGCTGTTTGCCGTGGTGCAGAAGGTGGCGGTTGCCGTGAAAAAGGCCTTCAATGCCGACGGCGTCACCTTGATGCAATTCAACGAGCCGGCCTCCGGGCAGACCGTCTACCATCTCCATGTCCACGTCATTCCGCGCTTCGACGGCGTGCCGCTGAAGCCCCATTCCGGGCAGATGGAAAAGCCGGAAGTGCTGGCCGAGAACGCCGGCAAGATCCGCGCGGCACTGGGAAACTAAAGCGCGCGGTCCCGTCGCCGTTGAAGGCCGACTGACAGCCTCGCACTGACGATCCTATATCGGTTTGCCGCGACAACCCCGGCGCGTTTTTCCCCGGCCGGCCGCGTGCGGCGCCGGATGCGACCGTTTGCACTCGAATCGTTTGGTTAGGAAATATCGAACCATCTCGCTGTAGAACGCTGGGGCGTGGCGAGCTATTGGGTTTCAAACCATGGACAATTCGGTTGCGGCGTCGACCCCCCTTGCGAGGATGGCTGGCGGACGGGCTTTTCTGATCGTCCTGGCACACGCCTTTCGACGGCACAGGATGCTCCATGCCTTGGCCGTCGGCGCTCTGCTTCTGGCAATAGCTATCGGCATGCGCACCGGAAACATGCCGGATTTCGGCATACTGAAGGAATACATTGAGTACCTTTTGATCGCTTTCTGGATCTGCGGTTGCGTCTTTGCACTTGGGATCTTTCTCCACCTTGCACTGGTCAAACGGGATCCCGAACCGCTCGGCACCTTCCTGAAATCGCTGGGCAGCTTTTTCGGCGACGCCGAACGCACGGCCAACAGCCTCAACGGCCTGACCGCCAGCATCGCCTTCGTATCCGCCGTCGGCGTTCTGAAAGGAGCCATCGCAATCCTTTCCCCTTTTGCATGGGACAAGGCGCTGGCCCACGCCGATCGGATCCTGCATTTCGGTAGAGCGCCGGACGAATGGCTGTGGTTTATCGTCCAGTCGCCCTTTGCATTGAGAATGCTCAATCTCGCCTACAATTTCTGGTTCATCGTGCTCATCGCCACGGTTTTCACCGCCTGCATCACGCGCAAAGATACGAAGCTGCGTCATCAGTTCCTGATGAGCTTCATGCTGATATGGACGCTTGGCGGCTTCTTCCTGGCGATGGGGCTGTCGTCGGCGGGGCCGTGCTTTTACGAGCGACTGGGGCTCGGCGGTGACTTCCGTCAGCTCATGCAGGCACTCGCCGCCGCCGATCGCGTTTATCCGATCTGGGCGCTTAGCACGCAGGACATGCTATGGAGCGGCTATACCGGCGCGACCGTCGGCAGCATCGGCATATCCGCTTTCCCGTCCATGCACGTGGCGATGGCGGTGCTTTTCTCCTTGTACGCAACGCAGCGCTCCCGGCCGGCCGGTATCCTGATGTGGGCATTCGCTGCCATGATAATGGTCGGCTCAGTCGCGCTTGGCTGGCATTATGCCATCGACGGCTACGCGGGTGCCCTCTTGTCGATCATGATCTGGAAGGCGTGCGGATATTTCCTGACACGCTTCGCGCCGGACGGCGTTGCTTGACTCTGCAGCCAGCAAAAAGCCCCGTTGCCGGGGCTTTTTGACTTCAATGCATGTCGCCCAAAGGCGGGCGGCCGTTTTGGTAACAAGCACCTAGCGCGCGCCGCCTGAATCCGTTTCAGCGGGACGCGCTTCAGGTCGATCAGCCCTTGCGGGGCAGCTGCGGCACCAGGCTTCGCTTGCCGCCGTCCTTGCCCTTCGGCTCCGGCTTCTGCGCCACGGCCTTCTTGGCGGCGGGCTTCTTCGCCGCCGCCTTCCTCGGCTTCGGCGCGTCCTCCGGCTCTTCCTTCTTCGGCTTCACCGGAGCTTCATCGGCCAACGATTCGAGCTTCAGGCCGGTCTCGCCGGTTTCCTTCTTCTCGACGGTGACGCGCACCGTGCCACCCTTCTTCAGCTTGCCGAACAGCACCTCGTCGGCCAGCGGCTTCTTGATGTGCTCCTGAATGACGCGGCCGAGCGGACGCGCGCCCATGCGCTCGTCATAGCCCTTGTCGGCCAGCCAGGCGATCGCGTCCGGCGACAGGTCGAAGGTGACGCCCCGCTCGGAAAGTTGGGCCTCGAGCTGCATGACGAATTTCTGCACCACCTGATGGATCACCGGGATCGGCAGCGAGCCGAACGGAATGATCGCGTCGAGACGGTTGCGGAATTCGGGCGTGAACAGCCGGTTGATAGCCTCGACGTCGTCGCCCTCGCGCTTGGTCGAGCCGAAGCCGATCGCCGCGCGCTGAGCGTCCGATGCGCCCGCATTGGTCGTCATGATCAGGATGACGTTGCGGAAGTCGATCTGCTTGCCGTTGTGGTCGGTCAGCTTGCCATGGTCCATCACCTGCAACAGGATGTTGAACAGATCCGGATGTGCCTTCTCCACCTCGTCGAGCAACAGCACGCAATGGGGATGCTGGTCGACACCGTCGGTCAACAGTCCACCCTGGTCGAAGCCGACATAGCCGGGAGGTGCGCCGATCAGCCGCGAGACGGTGTGGCGTTCCATATATTCCGACATGTCGAAGCGGATCAGCTCGACGCCGAGCGAGGCCGCAAGCTGCTTGGCCACTTCTGTCTTGCCGACGCCGGTCGGCCCTGAGAAAAGGTAGGAGCCGATCGGCTTCTCCGGCTCGCGCAGGCCCGCCCGCGCCAGCTTGATCGCCGACGTCAGCGCGGTGATTGCGGTATCCTGACCGTAGACGACGCGCTTCAGCTCGACATCGAGACCCTGCAGCACCTTCTCGTCGTCCGCCGAAACCGTCTTCGGCGGGATGCGCGCCATGGTGGCGATCGTCGCCTCGATTTCCTTGATGCCGATCGTCTTCTTGCGCTTGGCCTCAGGCACCAGCATCTGCGAGGCGCCGGTCTCGTCGATCACGTCGATCGCCTTGTCCGGCAGCTTGCGGTCGCTGATGTAGCGGGCCGACAACTCCACCGAAGCCTTGATCGCTTCGCTCGTGTAGCGGACCTTGTGGAACTCCTCGAAATAGGGCTTCAGGCCCTTCATGATCTCGATGGCGTCCTCGATGGTCGGCTCGTTGACGTCGATCTTCTGGAAGCGCCGCACCAGCGCGCGGTCCTTCTCGAAGAACTGGCGGAACTCCTTGTACGTTGTCGAGCCGATGCAGCGGATCGCGCCGGACGACAGCGCCGGCTTCAACAGGTTCGAGGCATCCATGGCGCCGCCAGACGTGGCCCCTGCCCCGATCACGGTGTGGATCTCGTCGATGAACAGCACCGCGCCCGGATAGTCCTCGAGCTCCTTGACGACCTGCTTCAGCCGCTCCTCGAAGTCGCCGCGATAGCGCGTGCCGGCCAACAGCGTGCCCATGTCGAGCGCGAAGATGGTGGCGTCCTGCAGCACCTCGGGCACGTCGCCTTCGACGATGCGCTTGGCAAGGCCCTCGGCGATCGCCGTCTTGCCGACGCCTGGGTCGCCGACATAGAGCGGGTTGTTCTTGGAGCGGCGGCACAGCACCTGGATGGTGCGATTGATCTCGCTCTCGCGACCGATCAGCGGATCGATCTTGCCGGCCTTGGCCTTGTTGTTGAGGTTGATGCAGTAGGCCGTCAGCGCGTCCTGCGGCTTCTTCTTGCCGCCGTCTTCCTGCGGCTCGGCGCCGTTCTGACCGCCCTGCTCATCGTCGGCGCCGCGCGGCGTGCGCGACTCCGAAGCGCCGGGGCGCTTGGCGATGCCGTGCGAGATGTAGTTGACCGCGTCGTAGCGGGTCATCTGCTGTTCCTGCAGGAAATAGGCCGCATGGCTTTCGCGCTCGGCAAAGATTGCGACGAGCACATTGGCCCCGGACACCTCCTCGCGGCCGGACGACTGCACATGGATGACGGCGCGCTGGATGACGCGCTGGAACCCGGCGGTCGGTTTCGAATCCTCGTCGTAACCGGTGACGAGATTGTCAAGCTCGGTGTCGATATAGGTCAGAACGGTGTGCTTGAGCTCGTCGAGATCGACATTGCAGGCGCGCATCACCGCGGCCGCCTCGGTGTCGTCGATGAGCGCCAGCAGCAGGTGTTCGAGCGTTGCATATTCATGATGCCGCTCGTTGGCGAAAGTCAGCGCCTGATGTAGCGCCTTTTCCAGGCCTTGGGAGAAAGCCGGCATGTTACCTCACTTCTTCTCCATCACGCATTGCAGCGGATGCTGATTCTGTCGGGCGAAATCCATGACCTGAGACACTTTGGTCTCGGCCACCTCGAATGTGTAGACCCCGCACTCGCCCACTCCATGATTATGAACATGCAGCATGATGCGTGTGGCGGCCTCGCGGTCCTTCTGGAAAAAACGCTCCAGGACGTGGACCACGAACTCCATGGGAGTGTAGTCGTCGTTAAGGATGAGGACCCTGTAGAGGCTGGGCTTTTTTGTCTTGGTTTTGGTGCGCGTGATGACCGCCGTGCCGCGACCGGGATCGTTGCGGTCGCCGTCACCTTGCATTCGCACCACGCCTGCCGTGGCAGTCAAACCGATCGTCACGTAGTCCTGCCTTTTCGAATCCTCATGCGAGTTCAACATGTAGGTCTTCGATGGCCGATTTTAAGCCCTTCTGTTTAGCTGACAATATGGCTAGGTACGCAAACTTCAGCGAATTTCTCAATCGTGAATGCGGCAAGGCGCGGGTGGTTGCGGCGGCGCATGAAAAACCCCGGCCGCGCTTCCGCGACCGGGTTGTTTTTGCGGGCCGGCTAGCCTGCCCGATGTGATCGGACGAAATTACTTCGCCTTGGCGACGACCGATTCGAACGGCTTGTAGGCTTCCTTGGCGAGCTCGGCATAGAGATTGCCGATCTTGCTGGCCTCGGCCACGAAGCTCTCGTAGCTCTGCTTGGCGTAGTCGGTCTGGATCTCGATGGCCTTCTCGATCGACTTGGCCGAGAACAGCTTCTCGAAGGCGGCGCTGCCGGCCTCGAAGCTCTTCTTGGTGTATTCGCCGGCTTCGGTCGCGATCGCCTGCGCACCCTTGGTGAGCGAGGCAAAGCTCTTCAGCCCGGTGTCGGCAAACTCCTTGCCGTATTTCGCGAAGTCCTCATAGGTCTGGGTCATTTCATGCCTTCCCTTGGTTGAAACGCCCATTTAGCCCCGGGCGCGCCCTTGTGCAATGCACTGGAATATATTGTGCGCTGCACAAAAGTCAAGATTGCCTTGAGCCGCAAGGGCTCCGCGCGACAGCGACCGCTAAAGTTCGAATAAACAGAGGCTCAAATCGCCAGAAAATGGTGAACGCGGCGGTTACCATAAACGGATTGGTAACGCTGACCGCGATAGCTTGGCCGGAAGTGAGGCAGGCACCCCTCTGCCGCCTCCGGGGCAACGAAAATTCAGGGTAAGTAACGGTGCGTCAGGCGTTGTCGGGCTTCGTCTCCAAATCTTCATTCTCCTTCAAGGCGATCATGATTGCCGCGCTCGCGGTGACGATTGTCACCGCCGATGTCGCCTCCGCGATGGCGGCAAAGTCTGCCGCGATTGTCGTCGACGCCAAGACCGGAAGGGTGCTTTATTCGGCCGACGCCAACGGCCGGCGCTATCCGGCTTCGCTCACCAAGATGATGACGCTCTACCTCACCTTCGAGGCATTGGCGAAGGGCAGGATCGGCAAGAACACGCCGGTGCCGTTCTCGGCCCATGCCGCGTCCGAGCCGCCGACCAAGCTCGGCGTGCGCGCCGGCGG
>NZ_RZSN01000185.1:0-10957 GCF_003997315.1 Mesorhizobium sp. M1A.F.Ca.IN.020.04.1.1 | reverse complement strand
GCACAAGCGCGCGACTGAGCGCCGACATCTTCAACGCTTCGTCGAATTCCGGCAACTTTTCCAGGTTGAGGTCCGAGGCAACCTTCTTGAGGATATCGGGCGAGGACATGATCTGGACTTCGGTGGCTACAGCCTCCTCATCGGTCGCCGGCTTGTCGTCGCTGGTTGTGCCGGCCGGCCGAGTGAAGACCGATTCGCGCGACCCGATCTCCAGCTTGGCCACTGCCTTATATTGCGGCGTCGCCAGCCAGGCGAAGGCAAACGCCAGCCCGGTCACGACAAGCGTGACGAGAACAATGCGCAGCCAATTCCTCGCCAGGCTGGCGAAGAGCTGTCTCAGGTCGACATCGACATCTGCGGCCGCGGACTGAACGGACATGCATCCTGCTCCGAACTTTGAGTCGAGGATGGACCGTAAACAACTATGGTAACTCAGCCGTTAAGATCAGGATGCGTACTTATTAGAACCCACTCAAAGAACGTCCTGCGAAAGCAATAGAACAATTGGGTTTTTTGCCAGCAGCCGATGAGTCTAAGGCCCATCCTTTACCGACCATTAACCCTAACAGGATGATAACGGGCGCACTCCTGGGGTTGGCCGCCTCACCGGTGGCGAGAGCGACGAAGGTTCGTGTCCGATCATGAAAAGCACTGCTCATCTGTTTCGCGCCATGCTCGCCTTGTCGCTGCTTACCGGCTGTTCCAGCTACCGGCCGGCGCCCGCCGCCTTTCATGAAGTCCTCGACCAGCCATACAGACTCGGCGCCGGCGACCGCATCCGCGTCACGGTGTTCGAGCAGGACGGGCTGACCAACACCTACAGCGTCGACCAGTCCGGCTACATCTCCTTCCCGCTCGTCGGCGCCGTGCCGGCGCGCGGCCACACCGCCCAGCAGCTCGAAAAGGAAATCGCCGATAAATTGCGCCAGGGATATCTGCGCGATCCCGACGTCTCGGTCGAGATCGACCGCTACCGGCCGATCTTCGTCATGGGGGAAGTCGGCGCCGCAGGGCAATATTCCTATGTGCCGGGATTGACTGTGCAGAAGGCGATCGCGATCGCCGGAGGCTTCACACCGCGCGCCAACCAGGAAAGCGTCGACATCACCCGCGACATCAACGGCAAGGTCATGACCGGCAGGGTGCAGACATCCGATCCGCTCCTGCCCGGCGACACCGTCTACGTCCGCGAACGCCTGTTCTGACAATCAACGTGGCGGCTCACCTCCGGATCGTCCACTGCTTCCGCTCACCTGTCGGGGGAATCTTCCGGCATGTGCGCGACCTGACCGAGGCGCAGGTCGCCGCCGGCCATTCCGTGGGTATCGTCTGCGATTCGACCACGGGCGGCGACTATGAGGAGCGGCTGTTCGGAGCGATGAAGGAGCGCCTGGCGCTCGGCATCCATCGCACGCCGATGCAGCGCCATATCGGACCGGGCGACATCGCCGCGGCCTGGCGCACCTATCAAATCATCAAGGAATTGCGGCCGGACGTGCTGCACGGGCATGGCGCCAAGGGTGGCGCCTATGCCCGTCTGTTCGGCTCACTGTTGCGGGTTTCAAGGTCTCGCGTGGCCCGCCTTTATTCGCCGCATGGCGGCTCGCTGCACTATGACGAAACGACGGCGACCGGAAAGCTGTTCTTCGCGCTGGAGCGTTTCATGGCCCGCTTCAGCGACTGCCTTCTGTTCGTTTCCGATTATGAGCGGACAACTTATCGACGGAAGGTCGGCGAGCCGCCCATCCCCAACAGGCTGGTCTATAACGGCCTGCGGGCCGTCGAGTTCGAACCGGTGGCGCCGGCGGCCGATGCCGCCGATCTCATATACATCGGCATGATGCGCGATCTCAAAGGCCCGGACATCTTCATCGATGCGCTGGCGCGCGCCGGCAGGGAGCTCGGACGCCGGCTAAGCGCGGTGATGGTCGGCGCCGGCGACGACCTGCCACGCTACCACGCTCAGGTGGAGCGACTCGGACTGAAGGGCCACGTCCGCTTCCTGCCGCCGATGCCGGCCAGAGAAGCCTTCGCCCTGGCCGAGCTGATCGTCGTCCCGTCCCGCGCGGAAGCAATGCCCTATATCGTGCTCGAGGCTCTGGCAGCCGGCATGCCGATGATTGCCACTGCCGTGGGCGGCATTCCCGAGATCTTCGGCGAAGACTCCCCTGCCCTGATCCGGCCCGATGCCCGTCAACTTGCCGACAGGCTCAGAACGGCTTTCGACGATCGCGGCGCCTACCGCAAGCTGATGCCGCAAAACCCCGAGTTGAAAGCGCGATTCGGGGCCGACGTGATGGCGGCCGAGATCGAGAAGGCTTACTTCGCGGCGCTAAAGCTTTAGAATTTACTAATCTAGCTATAGGCGTGAAAAAACCGCCAGTCGTCGCAAGCAACAACACGCATTCAAAGCCACCTGTTGTTTCAAGGCTTTCTTAGTTCTCTTTTGCTATTCACTCGCGCGAAGCTCGCGGACAATCCCCATGAACGAGATCGACCCCGCGCACCGCTTTTCGATGGAGGCGGTGCGCAAATTCGACGGCCCTGCCGAAGCTCAAGTGCCCGGCATCAATGACGTGGCGCGACAGGTCGCCTCGCAGTACCGGCGCGATACGATGTCGCCGATCATGGTCAGCGGCGTGCTGCGAATGGTCGAATTCGCCGTGCTCTTCGTGTCAGGCATCTGCCTCTATTTCTACTATGTCGGCTTCTTCAACTATCTCGCCTGGCAATATCCGCTGACGATCGCGGCAGCTTCGTTCCTGGCGGTGGTGCTGCTTGACGTCAGCGACAGCTACCAGATCGCGGCGCTGATGCGCCCCCTCGCCAATTTCGGCCGCGTGCTCCTCGTCTGGGCCGGCACCTTCGCGCTGATGGCTCTCACGGCCTTCGCCATGAAGGCCTCGGAGGACTATTCGCGCCTCCTGTTCGGCAGCTGGTTCGTGGTCGGCTTCGTGCTGATCTTCGGGCTCAGACTGGTGATGTCCAGGCTGATTAGGCGCTGGGCGCGCGACGGGCGCATGGAGCGCCGCGCGCTCATCGTCGGCGGCGGCAAGTCGGCCGAAATGCTGATCCGCTCGGTCGAGAAGCAGCCGTACAATGACATTCGCATCTGCGGCATCTTCGACGATCGCGGCGACAAGCGCTCTCCGCCGATCGTCGCCGGCTACCCGAAGCTCGGCACCATTTCCGAGCTGATCGAGTTCGCCCGCATCGCCCGCATCGACATGCTGATCGTCTCGCTGCCGCTGACGGCGGAATCGCGCGTGCTGCAGCTTTTGAAGAAGCTCTGGGTTCTGCCGGTCGACATCCGGCTCTCGGCGCATTCCAACGCGCTGCAGTTCCGCCCGCGCGCCTATTCCTACATCGGCTCGGTGCCGATGCTCGACATCTTCGACAAGCCGATCAACGACTGGGACTCTGTCGCCAAGCGCAGCTTCGACATCATCTTCTCGCTTGTCGGCATCATCGTCTTCTCGCCAGTGATGCTCGCCACCGCGATCGCCATCAAGCTCGACAGCAAGGGGCCGGTGCTGTTCAAGCAGAAGCGCCACGGCTTCAACAACGAGGTCATCGAGGTCTACAAGTTCCGGTCGATGTATATCGACAGGTCGGACCCGACCGCCAAGCAGACGGTGACCAAGAACGACCCGCGCGTCACCCGCGTCGGCCGCTTCATCCGCAAGACCTCGATCGACGAGCTGCCGCAGTTCTTCAACTCGCTGTTCGGCTCGCTGTCGCTGGTCGGGCCGCGGCCGCATGCGATCGCCGCCCAATCGCACAACCTGCTCTATAACGAGGTGGTCGACGGCTATTTCGCCCGCCACAAGGTCAAGCCGGGTGTCACCGGCTGGGCGCAGATCAACGGCTGGCGCGGCGAGATGGACACCAATGAAAAGATCCGCATGCGCACCGAATACGATCTCTACTACATCGAGAACTGGTCGATGCTGTTCGACCTGCGCATCCTGTTCCTGACGCCCGTCCGCCTGCTCAACACGGAAAACGCCTATTGAGCGCGCTCGCGCATCAGTTGCCGGCGGTCGCGGTCAACCAGTTGCCGCCGCAGGCGGTCAACCAGTTGCCGCCACAGGCGGTCAACGCAAAGCTGATCGCGCTGATCTCGTCGGCCGCTATCGTCGTCGGCATCCTGCTTTCCGGCTTCGTCATCAGCGAGCCGGCACCCTACGAGCTCTACATGGCCGGGCTGATCGCCGTCTGGGCGCTGTTCGGCCTCAGAATATCGCGAGCGATATTGCCGCTGCTGGTGCTGTTGGTGGCGATGAACATCGGCGGCATGATCGCGATGACGCAGATGGCGGACCTCGCCAACACGCCGCTCTATCTGGCGGTCTCGCTGTTTCTCGCCTTCAGCGCGGTCTTCTTCGCCTCGGTGACATCGGTCCAGCCTGACCTCTACCGGCTGATCTTCATCGCCTATGTGGTCTCGGCTGTGGCGACCTCGCTGCTGGGAATAGCCGGCTATTTCCATGCCTTTCCGGGCGCGGAGATGTTCACCAAATACGACCGCGCCGCCGGCGCCTTTCAGGACCCGAACGTGTTCGGTCCGTTCCTGGTGCTGCCCGGCACCTACCTGCTTTATCTGCTCTTGACCGGCCCGGTATCGCGCATGCCGCTTCTGGCGGTGCCGCTATTGATCATCACCGCCGGCATCTTCTTCTCCTTCTCGCGCGGCGCCTGGGGCATGTTCGCGGTTTCGGCGGTGCTGCTCACCGCTTGCCTCTTCCTGCAGAGCGCCAGCGGCATGTTCCGCCTGCGGGTCGTGGTGATGACGATCGCCGCGCTCGCGCTGCTGATCATCGCCATCCTCGTCATCCTGCAGCTGCCCGGCGTGTCGGACATGTTCACCCAGCGCGCGCATCTCGAGCAAAGCTACGATACCGCGCGCCTCGGCCGCTTCGCACGCTATACGATCGGCTTCCAGCTGGCACTGGAACACCCGTTCGGCATCGGCCCGCTGGTCTTCGGCACGATCTACGGCGAGGACACGCACGACATCTGGCTGAAGGCGCTGATGGACTATGGCTGGCTGGGCTTCGTCTCGTTCCTGACGCTGACCCTGTGGACGATCTGCGCCGGATTCCGCATCCTCCTGCGCGCTCGTCCCTGGCAGCCCTATCTGCTTTGCGCCTATGTCGCCTATCTCGGCAATATCGGGCTCGGCACCTTCATCGACATAGATCACTGGCGCCATCTCTATCTGCTGCTCGGGCTGATCTGGGGCGCGATCGCGCTGGAATACCGGCACCAGAAGGAATTGCGGTTGGCGCGCGCCGTCCCTGCTGCGGCACTGTCATCGGCGAAATAGCCGCCGAATTCGGTTGACCCGCACGGGGTTCTCACGATACATCGCCACCCGGTCCGGAGTGTAGCGCAGCCCGGTAGCGCACTTGACTGGGGGTCAAGGGGTCGTCGGTTCGAATCCGGCCACTCCGACCATTTTTCAAGCCTGAGACTTGTCCCCCAGAAGTCCTCTCCAATCCCTACTGGCACACGTCGACCCATTTGGCGTCGACAAGTTCGACCATCCGCTGCGGCGAAATCCGCACGGCGGCATTCGTCGCGCCGGCGGCGGGGACGACCTCGTCAAAGGCCCGCAGCGTCACATCGCAAAAGACCGGCAGCGGCGCCGGTAGACCGAAGGGACAGACGCCGCCCGGCGGGTGGCTGGTCGCGGCAAGCACCTGTTCGCCGTCGAGCATGCGCGGCTTGCCGCCTAACGTGTCCTTGCATTTGCGGTTGTCGAGCCTGGCAGTGCCGCTGGTCACGACCAGCATGGTCTCGTCGCCGACGCGCAGGCAGATGGTCTTGGCGATCTGCGCCGGCAGCACGCCATGGGCGTCGGCCGCCAGTGCCACGGTCGCCGAGCTCGCTTCGGTGACCAGCACCTCGATGTCGGGAGCATGTTCGGCAAAGAAGGCGCGGACCGATTCCAAGCTCATGAGCGCAACCTCAATCAGGCATGTTGGCCACTCGATGCCGCCGAATCGTGGCAGCGGCCGGGATTGCCGCATGGCGCGCTGGCAGTTGGCAAGGGCCAGGGGACCATCTGTGGAAGGCGCAAAAAGCCCGCCGGGGCGGGCCATGGCGGGCTTTTTTCGCGGACGCTTCGGCGTCTCTATTGCTGTGTGGGCCGATTCTCTTCGGTCGGCATCATGATCAATTCCTCTTCCGGCACTTGCAGCGCGGAAGCGATACGCCTGAGCTTGGCGGGGTCGGCATCCTTGCCGTCCTCGATGTCGACGATCTCGCCCACGGCCAGGCCGCAGGTCAAGGAAAGCTCCTCAATCGTATATCCCCTCGTTTCGCGGACGGCTTTCAGCGGATTGAGGCCGGACGCGGCAATGATGTTGTTGGAAACAGCGTTTCTTGCGGTGTTGGGCATGGCAACTCCTTGGGATGAAACAACACAGATGAAATGTGGCGTTGCCTGAGACGGGCGGGAGAATGGCCGTTAACGGATGATTTGCCAAGAGGCCGTTTTGGCCGTCACGCCATCGTGACCGTGGTCATCGGCTGGGAGCCGAGGCCGCAGGCCACCGACATGTAAGGTGGCGCGAAGCCCAATCAAGATCTTTTGAAGCGCCGAAGGCCGCACCCGCCGGCATTTTGCCCCCTCCGATTCGTTAGCTCTCGTCGCTTGCCGGAAGGCGGGCGACGCCAGCCCCTTTGAAGAGGATCGGATTCCATGAAACTGAAGCTATTCGCTATCGTACTCGGCATGATCTCAGGCTTTGCGGGCGCCGCTCAGGCGGACACCGTGCGCTTGCGCGGCACGGTGGTCGACCTCGCCGGTACGACGCTGAAGGTGAAAGCCCGCGACGGCAAGACCGATACGATCACCCTTTCCCCCGACTGGATGATCTCTGGTGTCGCCAAGGCGTCGGCCGCCGATATCAAACAGGGCGATTTCCTCGGCATCGCATCGGTGTCCAAGGCCGACGGCGGCAGCGGCGCGCTGGAAGTCGTGATCTTCCCGGCGGCGTTAAAGGGAACCGGAGAAGGCGACCGCGATTGGGATTTGCAGCCCAACAGCCGAATGACCAACGGCACTGTCGCCGACGTGACCGAGGTCAACGGCAGGACCGTGACGCTGACCTACAGCAATGGCCAGAAGAAAGAGATCGCCATCCCGCAATCGACGCCGATCGTGAAATTCGCGCCCGCTGCGCCTGCGGATCTCAAGCCAGGCATGACCGTGTTCGTCAGCGCCGAGCGCGGCAGCGGCGGCAAGCTCGTTTCGCGCCGGGTGGTGGTCGGCAATCATGGCGTGGCGCCGCCGATGTGAGGCGCGCAGCTGACGCATCAGGCTCGAAAAGCATGATGTCGAGCCGTCCATGCGCGCCCGCAAGGGCGCGCGGCGCGATGGTGGTTCGCCAGAAACAATCCAGAAACAAAAATCTACAGTCCGGAAAAAGTGTCGAAAAAATCCAGGAGGATAGTGCCGATCGCGGGGCTTGGGTCACCGATTTGGTCCGGTGAACTCCGGAACGCCCGCGTAAAAGGAAACGAAATCATGAAGAAGTCCCTCCTCTCCGCGCTCGGGCTGGCTCTGGCCCTGGCATTCACCATGCCGATCCTCGGCACGACCAGCGCCGATGCGGCCCCGGTGGTAAAGCACCACCACCACAAGCATCATCGCCGGCACCACCATCACCACCACCACCATCATCACCACCATAAGAAGGTGGTTGAGAAGAAGGCCTGATCCTTCCCACATGCCGATGGGAAGACAGGCCTTCATTGTATGGTCGCGCAAGTCTTCCCATCGGAATTTTTCGCTTCGTGGGACAAGCCTCTCCTTTGAGCACCCGCTGTCCCCTGATGAGCGCAGCCGGGTTCGATCGCTTGTCAAGCGGTCCCGACCTCTTGCCGCATCAAGTCGCCACTGCCCAACGAGCGCTTAGCGCTGCTGGCAGATCCGGCACCTACGGTAATCCCTGAACCCTGACACCTTCACAGCAATGCTCGCCAGGCGACAAAAATCGCGCGGGCCATGAACCTTTCCATTGGAGGCCGAACCAAGCGGTCATGGACGCCACGAAGGCGTTCCTCAACCCGACCGGGACGCCAGAAAGCGCTCCCAGCAACCAATGGAAGGAAATGCTCAAATGACCAACTTCAAGCGTATCTCGCTCGCCGCCGCCTTCGTCGTCTCGGCTTTCGGCTCGGTTTCCGCGCCGGCCTTTGCCGGCACGCATCCGACCGGCGACGGCGGCGCGGTCTGCAAAGGCTCCGGCTCCTGTCTGGTGCTGCAGCTCGACTGTAAGGGCACCTACACCGACGCCACCGATAAGAACGGCACCGTCTACGGCAAATGCAGCCAGGTCATGAAGGTCGATCCTAAGAGCCGGATCAAGCTCGCGAACTGATTGAAGCCGGAGCCCACTCCATCCCGATTTCATCCGGTTGGGCTCTCGTGCTGACGGAATGGCGGCCGGCGCGAACGGTCGCCATTTCTGTTTCGCAGCCCGGAGTCAGCGCCGGCTGATCAGAAGGCCGGCAAGCAGGCCGACCACGACCAGTCCGACGGCGGCCACGGTGGCCGGATGCTCGCGCGCGGTGTGCTCGAGCGCCCTGCCCCGGCGCCTGATTGCCGGCAGCGCCTCGTGAAAGCGGTCGGCGAGCTGCGAATAATAATCGGACGCCGCCTCGCGGCCGTCCTCGTAATAGGCGTCGCCGCGTTTGGCCAAGGCTTTCCTGACATCGTCAAGTTGACGCGAGAGCGCCGCGACCTGCCTGTCCAGATCAAGATCGGAAAGGGTCGAAAACCACGCCATGCCTGATGTCCTTCTCTTGCAGAGAAGGGCTAACGCATGGATGCCACAGCAGTTCCGGCTGTCAGAGACGTCGGCCGTCCAAGCCGCCGGAGCGGCACCCGAAGCTCAACGGACCTGGTCGAGCAGGCGCTTGCACTCCAGGAGGTCGAAGAGCGCCTCCTGCAGCAAGGCCCGGTTGTCGCGCGACAATTTCGAGGAGTCCGGCTGCACGGGACCTTCGTCGTCTCCCTTGCCAAGGCCGAAGAAACGGCGGCTGGGCTTCACCTTGGGCTGACCGACCAGCGCATCCTCGTCGCCGCGCGGCTGGGCAGCCGCGGTAAGCGGCACCTGCTCGGCCTGGCGGCGCTGCGCGATCGCCTCGACGGCTGCCATGTCGCCATTGCCGATCGCGACCAGGAAATGGTTGCCGTTCTCGCGCAACAGCTTCTGCACGCCTTTGATCGTATAGCCCTGATCATAAAGCATGTGCCGGATGCCCTTGATCAGTTCGACATCCTGCGGCCGGTAGTAACGGCGGCCGCCACCACGCTTCATCGGCTTGATCTGGTTGAAACGGGTTTCCCAGAAACGCAGCACGTGCTGCGGCAGGTCGAGATCTTCCGCAACCTCGCTGATGGTACGGAAAGCATCGGGGCTCTTGTCCATGGGCGAATCCTCACGCTGGACCGCAATCCGGAGTTGATCCGAATCGCACCTTATTTCAGCGGTTTATGAAGCGATATTCAAGCCCGGCGTCAAAGGGGCCGCGGTTTTCAACCGGCATTCGAGGGTTACTTGACGCCCTTGGCCTTGCTGTTCTGGTGCGAACGCAAGATGCGGTTCTTCAGCACGTTCGAGGATTTGAAGGTCATCACGCGGCGCGGCAGGATCGGCACTTCTTCGCCGGTTTTGGGATTGCGGCCGATGCGCTCATTCTTGGAGCGGACATGGAAAGTCGCGAAGGAAGACAGCTTCACCGTCTCGCCGCGAACGATGGCTTCGCAAATCTCATCCAGGACGGCCTCGACCAGCTCGGCCGATTCAGTTCGCGACAAACCAACCTTGCGGTAAACGGCTTCGGCTAGGTCGGCACGCGTCAGTGTCTTTCCCCCCATGCGACCGTCCCATCAGCTCAAAAACATAAATCGATACAGGCAGCGGCAGAGCGTAAGTAATTGATCCGGCAAGGTCAAGGACCGAACCCACGCGCTCGGCACTTACCAGCGCAGCAACACCGCGCCCCAGGTAAAACCCCCGCCCATCGCCTCGAGCAGAACAAGGTCGCCCTTCTTGATGCGGCCGTCGGCGACGGCCACCGACAAAGCGAGCGGCACGGAGGCAGCCGAGGTATTACCGTGCAAATCGACGGTGACCACGACTTTCTCTTCGGCTATCCCGAGCTTCTTGGCGGAAGCGTCAATGATCCGTTTATTGGCCTGATGCGGCACGAACCAGTCGAGGTCTTCCGCCGTGATGCCGGCCTCGGCGAAAGTGGCCTCGATAACGTCGGTGATCATGCCGACCGCGTGCTTGAAGACCTCGCGGCCTTCCATCTTGAGATGGCCGACCGTTCCCGTGGTGGACGGGCCGCCGTCGACGAAGAGTTTTTCCTTGTGGACGCCATCCGAACGCAGGCTGGCGGCCAGCACGCCGCGATCGGCGATGTTGCCAGCCCCTTTCGCCGCTTCGAGCACCACGGCGCCGGCGCCATCGCCAAACAGCACGCAGGTCGAGCGGTCGCTCCAGTCGAGGATGCGCGAGAAGGTTTCGGAGCCGATCACCAGGACGCGTTTTGCCAGCCCGCCGCGGATATAGAGATCGGCGGTGGCGACCGCATAGACGAAGCCGGAACACACGGCCTGCATGTCGAAGGCAAAGCCGTGATGCATGCCGAGGCGGTTCTGGATTTCGACAGCCGTCGCCGGGAACGTGTTATTAGGCGTCGAGGTCGCCAGCACGATCAGGTCGATATCCGCTGGCGTCAGGCCGGCGCTGTCGAGCGCGGCGCGCGCCGCCGCCTCGCCCAGCGAGGCCGTCGTCTCGTCATCGGCTGCGACGTGGCGCTGGCGAATGCCGGTGCGCTGGACGATCCACTCGTCGGAGGTCTCGACCATGCCTTCGAAATCGGCATTCTTCATGATGCGGCGGGGCAGCGCGGCACCGCTGCCGCGCACAAC
>NZ_RZSN01000184.1:0-11078 GCF_003997315.1 Mesorhizobium sp. M1A.F.Ca.IN.020.04.1.1 | reverse complement strand
CCCGCGCGTAGCTCGACGCGGTCTTTTCCGTGCCGGGAGCCGGCAAGGAGGTTGCCTGATGAGCGGACGGCTTGTCCATGTCGGCAGCGCGGTGGTCGACTATGTCTACCGCATCGACGCCTTGCCGGCTCCCGGCACGGAAAAGACCGCGTCGAGCTACGCGCGGGTCGCCGGCGGCGGCTTCAACATGATGGTCGCGGCGAGCCGCACCGGCATGAAGGTGGTGTTCGGCGGGCAGCTCGGCACAGGGCCTGACGGCGATTTCCTGCGCGCGGCATTTGCTGCCGAAGGCATCGAGACGCTGACACCGCCGTCACCACTGATGGACAGCGGCAATTGCGTCGCCATGATCAGCAGCGACGCCGAGCGTACCTTCGTCTCGTGGCCTGGCGCCGAAAGCGTGCTCACGCCGGACATGTTGACGCCTGTCCAAGTCGTTCCGGGCGATTGGATTTTCACCTCCGGCTACACGCTGAGCTATCCCGGCAGCCGCGATGCGCTCGCCGACTGGATCGAGGCGCTGCCTGCGGACATCCCATTCGTCTTTGACCCGACGCCGGTGATCGCGGAGATTCCGCGGCCGATCCTGGACAGGGTGTTGGCGCGCACCACTTGGCTGAGCTGCAACGCGGATGAGGCCGCCGAAATCGCCGGCGCCGGCGACGCGCAGACCGTCGCCGTCCGGTTGCTCGCGGCGCATTGCTCCAAGGCTCAAGGCGTCGTCATCCGGGCCGGCGCGCGTGGCTGCCTGGTGCGGCTGGCAGAAGGCGGCACGCGCGCGATCCCCGGCTTCGCGGTCAACGCCGTCGACACCAATGGTGCCGGCGACACGCATATCGGCGCGTTCGTCAGCGCATTGTCGCGCGGCCTGTCGGCTTGCGAAGCGGCCCGCTACGCGAACGCCGCCGCGGCCCTTTCCGTCACGCGTCATGGCGGCTCGTCAGCGCCGACGGACACAGAAATCCGGGAATTCCTCGCCCTTCACGATCAAGCGGTGACCGCGCATGGCGAGGAGCAAGAGGCCACAACTTAACAAGCCCGCAAAGCGGGCAAGCAATGAGAGGAAAACAAACATGCGCATGCCCAGACTGACTGCTTTTGTGACGGCGACCGCCGTCTTGGTTTCCGCGTTCACGCTGGCCGCCCAGGCCGCCGAAGAAGTGCATGTGCTGAACTGGAAGGGCTACGGCGCCGACGAGCCGTGGGCCGTCGCCAATTTCGAAAAGGCGACCGGCTTCAAGGTGGTCAACGACTTCTTCAATTCCGAGCAAGAGATGCTGACGAAGCTGAGGACCAATCCCGGCCTCTACGACGTCGTCATGATCAACGCCGCCTTCAACGACCAGGCGATGGCCGGCAAGCTGATCCAGCCGATCGACACATCGAAGCTCTCCAACTATGCCGACATCGCCAAGGACAAGGCAGGCTCGCCGATGCTGAACCACGACGGCAAGGTCTATGGCGTGCCGTGGGTCTGGGGCCTGACCGCGCTCGCGATCAACGACAAATCCTTCGACAAGCCGCCGACGAGCATCGCCGAGATGTGGGATCCGGCGCATAAGGGCCGCGTCGTCATCCGCGACGACGCCGTCGAAGCGGTGCAGTTCGGCGCCATTGCATCAGGGCAGAACATCAACGACATCAAGGACCTGGAGGCGGTCAAAGCGAAGCTCACCTCGCTGATGCCGCAGATCAAGACCTTCTGGAGCTCGGAGAACGACTGGAACCAGATGGTCGCCTCCAACCAGATCGACATCGGCACCTATTGGAGCGGCTCGGCCGATCGCGCCAAGACGCATTTCAAGCTGCCGGTCTCGCTGGTCATCCCGCAGGAAGGCGCAGTCGCCTGGCTCGACGCCTTCTCGATTCCGGCCGGCTCGAAGAATGTCGCCGGCGCCGAAGCCTTCATCAACTACATGATCGACCCCAAATTCTATGTCGAATGGGTCACCAAGGTCGGCGCGCCGGTCTCGGCCAACACCAAGGCGGTCGAGGCTCTCCCCGAGGACGCCTTCAACCGCAAGGTCATGGGCAGCCCGGAGGTCGCCAAGCGCATCCAGTTCCAGGCGCCGGTCACCGACGAACAGCGCGAGAAATACCTGGCGCTGTGGCAGGAGCTGAAGGTCAACGTGAAGTAGTTGGCGTCTTTCGGGGAGGAGAGGCATCATGGCTGAGCAGCTCGCGACCGGCTCGCGCCGCGGACTGAAGCCCGCTTTGCCGCTTCTCCTTCCCGCCTATCTGTGGCTGACGGTGGCGATCTTCCTGCCGCTGTCGGCCATGGCGTTCTTCTCCTTCATGACAGACCTGCCGCTGGCAGGGAAGGAATGGGCCTTCACGCTCGGCAACTACGCCGCCTTCTTCTCGCAAAGCCTTTATCTGACACTTCTTCTGGCTTCGCTGCGGCTCGGCCTCGAGGTCACGCTTTGGTGCGTCGTCATCGGATATCCGGCGGCTTACGTGCTGGCGAAGGTTCTTAAAGGCCGCAGCCGCGAGGCGATCTTCCTGCTGGTCATCCTGCCTTTCTGGTCGAACGGGCTCGTGCGCATTTTCTCCTGGGCCATGGTGCTGCGTGAGGGCGGCATTCTCGACAGCACGCTCGATGCCGTCTTGCCGTTCAAGATCAATATCGATCTCATGTATTCCTACCCGGCGGTCATCATCGGCCTGGTGCACTCCTACGTGCCCTATATGGTGCTGACCTGTTACCTCACGCTGCAGGCGATCGACGACTCGCTGATCGAGGCTGGCCGCTCGCTCGGGGCTTCGCGGCTGCAGGTGCTCAAGCGGGTGATCATCCCGCTGTCGATGCCCGGCCTCATCGCGGGTGCGGCGCTGATCTTCGTCCCGGTGGTGGGCTCTTTCATGGAGCCGCGCATCCTCGGCGGCCGCACCGGCACTTTCTACGGCACCGTCATAGAGGACCAGTTTGTTGCCGTCTTCAACTGGCCGCTGGGCGCGGCGCTCTCCTTCATCCTGCTTGCCGTAGTGCTGGTCATCCTGGCGCTCGCGGCACCGGTCTTGCGGAGGGCCGGCTGATGGCGACGACGCGCATTCTGGAATTGGTCGGGCGCTTTTACATCTTCCTGTTGCTCGGCTTCCTCTATCTGCCGATCATCATCATGGCGCTGATGTCGTTCAACGCCTCGCCTTTTTACCAGCTGCCGTTCGAGTGGACGACGGACTGGTATGCTTCGCTCGCGCAAAACGACCAGCTGATCGCGGCGACCTGGAACAGCATCGAGATCGCGATCATCACGACGATCCTTTCAACGCTGCTTGGTTCGATGGCGTCGCTAGCGCTCTATCGCTACGTATTCCGCGGCAAGAAATTCCTGCAGGCGCTGCTCTTCCCGCCGATCGCCATTCCGTGGCTGATCACCGGCACCGCGATGCTGATCTTCTTCTTCGGCATCGGCATCGGTCGCGGGCTCATCGCGATCCTGCTCGGCCATGTCGCGCTGGCGCTGCCCTACGTCATCGTGGTCGTGTCCGCCCGCCTGCAAACCTTCGCGCCGGAGCTGGAAGAAGCGGCGCGTTCGCTCGGCGCCAATCAGTGGCAGGTTACCGTGCGCGTAACTTTGCCCTGGATCATGCCTGGCGTGATCGCCGGCGGACTGTTCGCATTCGCTGTCTCGTTCGACCAGTTCGTGGTCTCGTACTTCCTGTCGACGCCAGGCCAGACGACGCTGCCGGTCGAAATCTACGCCGCGATCCGCAAGGGATTCACGCCCGAGATCAACGCGGTGTCGACCATCATCATCGTGGTGTCGATGGCGCTCATGCTGCTGACGGCGCGCTTCTTCAAATTCGGCGGAGATAAATAATGGCCGGCGTCCAGGTATCGAACGTCTCCCGCAGTTTCGGCGCGCACAAGGCGCTGGACCATGTCTCGATCGACTTTCCCGACGGTGGCTTCTATGCGCTGCTCGGGCCTTCGGGCAGCGGCAAGACCACGCTGCTCAGGCAGATCGCCGGCTTCGACTTTCCGGATACCGGACGCATCGCCATCGGCGGCGAAAGCGTCGAGCGCGTGCCGGTAGAAAAGCGCCGCATCGGCATGGTGTTCCAGAACTATGCGCTCTTTCCCAATATGAGCGTCGCCGACAATGTCGCTTTCGGCCTTTCGGTGCGCGGCGAGCCGAAGGCGACGATCGCTACGGAAGTGCAGCGGGCGCTGGATCTCGTCCAACTCGGCAAGCTCGGCGGCCGGCGGCCGCACCAGCTCTCGGGCGGCCAGCGGCAGCGTGTGGCGCTGGCGCGCGCCATCGTCACCAAGCCGCGCGTGCTTTTGCTCGACGAGCCGCTCGGCGCGCTTGACAAGGCGCTGCGCGTCGACATGCAGATCGAGCTGAAGCGCATCCAGCGCGAGATCGGCATCACCACCATCTTCGTCACCCACGACCAGGAAGAGGCGCTGACGATGAGCGACCGCATCGGCATATTGCGCGACGGCCGACTGGTGCAGGAGGGGCCGCCCGAGGAGATCTACGACAGGCCGCAAAGCGAGTTCGCCGCGACCTTCCTCGGCGACGCCAACATCTTTCGCGGCGATGCGACCGGCAACGGCATCAGGCTGCCCGACGGTACAGCAATCGCCGCTGCGTCGGGTGCGTCTCTCTCGGCCGGCGCCAAGGCGAGCTGCGCCGTGCGGCCCGAGCGCATCCAGATTTCAACCGGCTCTGCAACGTCCGAGGCGGGATATGCCAACACGGTCAGGGGCCAGGTTTCAAAACGCATCTTCGCCGGCAACAACAGCACCTATTTCGTCGACCGCGATGGACAGACGGTGAAGGTCATTGTCCAGAACACCGGCGCCGAGCGGCTGGCCGAAGGCCAAGAAGTGATGCTCAGCTGGTCGCCGGAGAGCACGGTGCTGATCGCCGCGTAAGCCGGATCCCCGGTCCCTGATGGGAAATGATGGCGCGGCCCTTGGCTGACCGCCTGATCCTGGCGTTAAATCCAGTCCTCGACGGGAGGAATGGATGGCGAGCATGGATTTCGAGCCGGACGTGAAAGTCCGGGTCAAGGAGTACCGGATCGGCTGCATCGGCGCCGGCATGATCATGGCCGAGTGCCATCTCGCCGCCTACGCGCAAGCCGGCTTTCCGGTGGTGGCGATCGCCTCACGAACCAGAACGAATGCCGAAAAGGTCGCCGGCCGCTGGGGCATTCCGACCGTCTGCGATACGCCGGAGCGGCTGATCGAAGACAGCCGCGTCGAGATCGTCGACCTTGCCTTCCCGCCGGACCAGCAGCCCGCGCTGATGCGCCATGCACTGAACCAGCCGCACATCAAGGCGATTCTGGCGCAGAAGCCGCTGGCGCTCTCGGTCGAGGAAGCGGTGGAGCTGCGCGATGAGGCGGCGGCTTCCGGCAAGATCCTCTCGGTCAACCAGAACATGCGCTACGACCAGTCGATGCGCGTCTTGAAGCAGATCATCGATAGCGGCGCGCTGGGCGAGATCGTCTTCGCCGAGATCGACATGCATGCCATCCCGCACTGGCAAACCTTCCTCGCCGGATATGACCGGCTGACGCTCGCCAATATGAGTGTGCACCACCTCGACGTGCTGCGCTTCCTGTTCGGCGACCCTGACGAGATCACGACGCTGACGCGCAGGGATCCGCGCACCAAGTTCGAACATTCCGACGGCATCACCGTTTCGACGCTGCGCTTTCCCTCCGGCGTGCTCGCGGTGTCGCTGGAGGACGTCTGGTCCGGCCCGCGTCAGGAAGGCTATTCCGACGACCAGCACATCGACTGGCGCGTCGATGGCACCAAGGGTGTCGCCAAGGGCACGATCGGTTGGCCGAAGGGCGTCGCCTCGACGCTGACCTACGCCTCGACAGAGACGACCGGCGGCAAATGGGTCAGCCCGAGCTGGGAGACGATGTGGTTTCCGCATGCCTTCATCGGCGTCATGGAGCAACTGCAATATGCGCTCAAGACCGGCACGCCGCCGGCGCTTTCCGTTGCCGACAACGTCAACACCATGGCGCTGGTGGAGGCCGGTTACCGGTCGATGGCGGAGGGCCGCACCATCAGGCTGTCCGAAATCCCTGTCGACCGGGCGACTAAGAAACAGGGCAATTGAATCACTTATCGGGAGGACTTCACTTCATGATGCAGGCAGGTATCTTCACAGGCTATTTTCCGTATGAGCTCGAGGAGGTCGCCAGGCGCATCCGGGCGCTCGATTTCAACACCGTGCAGCTCGACCTGCATTTCAAGGATATCGACCTCTCGGCCGGACAGATCACCAGGGACAAGGCGAGGCGGGTGCGCGATACGTTCCGCGACCACAACCTCCCGGTTTGCTGCGTGTCCGGCTACACAAACATCGTCCACCCGGACAGGGCCGAGCGCGAGCGGCGGCTTGCCTACCTGAAGGAGCTCATCCGGAACGCACGCGATTTCGGCTCGCCTTACGTGATCTCGGAAACCGGCACCTACAACACCGAATCCGACTGGGTGCATCATCCGAAGAACAAGACCGAGGAGGGTTTTGAGGAGTGCCGCAAGGTGATCTCGGATCTTGCCCAGACCGCCTACGACCACGGCGCGGTGTTCCTGCTTGAAACCTACGTCAACAACGTTGTCGGCTCGGTCGAGGAGACGGTCAGGATGTTCGCTCAGGTCGACCATCCCGGCCTTGACCTGTTGATGGACCCGACGAACTATTTCGAGGCGCACAACATCGACCGCATGGATCAGGTGCTGAACCAGGTGTTCGACACGCTGACGGACAAGATCGAAATCGCGCATGCCAAGGACGTGAAGCGTTCGGGCGGCGACAAGACGGAGAAGCATGCCGACATCGGCGACGCGGAGGCGCATGAGGGGCTGACCTTCCGCGGCGTCGGCGAGATCGAACTGCCGGCGCCGGGGCTCGGCGTGCTGAATTACGATCTCTATCTCAAGCGTCTCAGCGAAAAGCACCCGAACATCCCGGTAATCATCGAGCATCTCGACGAGGAGGACGTGCCGCGCGCCAAGAAATTCCTCGACGGGAAATTCCGCGCCAACGGGCTTTAATGACGATGACGACCACCGGTACGAAGCGCGACTACAGCCTTGTCGGCGAGAGCACGCGGCTTGCGATAGAGACCGGACTTGCATCGGCCGAGTGGTACCACACCGACGTGCCGCGCAAGGTGATGAAGGAGCTGATGCAGCGTTGCGACGGGCCGGCGATCCGCGATAGCGTCATCTGGATCTCGGCGATCCTGGGCTCAGCCGCCGGCATTATCTGGTTCTGGGGCACGTGGTGGGTCGTGCCATTCATGTTCGTCTATGGCGTGCTCTATGGCTCGTCGAGCGACTCGCGCTGGCACGAATGCGGGCACGGCACCGCGTTTCGCACGCGCTGGATGAACGATGTCGTTTATCACATCGCCTCGTTCATGCTGATGCGCAACCCGGTGCAGTGGCGCTGGAGCCATGCCCGTCACCACACCGACACGATCATTGTCGGCCGCGATGCCGAGATCGCCGTTATGCGGCCCCCGGACCTCATCAAGGCTGCGCTCGCCTTCACGGGCATTCTCGACTTCCGCTATTCGCTGCCCACGCTGGTGCGCCAGGCCTTCGGCAAGCTGTCGGACGACGAGAAGAGCTACGTCCCGGAGATGGAGCAGCATAAGGCGGTGATCGCGGCGCGCTGGCACATCGCGGTATACGTCGCGACGATCGCTGTGGCGATCGCGCTTAGGTCATGGATACCGCTGGTGCTGATCGGCTTGCCGCGGCTCTACGGCACCTGGCACATGGTGACGACCGGCCTGCTGCAGCATATCGGGCTGGCCGACAACGTCACCGACCATCGGCTCAACACGCGCTCGGTTTATATGAACCCGATCAGCCGGTTCATCTACTGGAACATGAACTACCATGTGGAGCATCACATGTTCCCGATGGTGCCCTATCATGCGCTGCCCAGGCTGCATGAGTTGATCAAGCACGATTTGCCGGAGCCGAGCCCGTCGATGTGGCATGCCTATCGCGAGGTCTGGCCGGTGCTGGTCAGGCAGCTGAAATACGAGGACTATTACCTCAAGCGCGAATTGCCGCCGACGGCCAAGCCTTACCGCGGCGATTCCACGATCTCGACATAACGGCTGCGGCTGCCGAATAAGGTCGGTGCGCGCGGCAGTTGTGCGAACCCAATCAGGAGAAGGACGATGGCGGAGTGGGTCGAAGCTTGCGCGGTCGACGAGGTGGATGAGGAGGACGTGATCCGCTTCGACCATGGCGGCCGCACCTTCGCGATCTACCGCTCGCCTGACGACGAGTTCTTCGCCACCGACGGTTTCTGCACGCATGAAAAGGCGCATTTGGCCGACGGGCTGGTGATGGACGACATCATCGAATGCCCGAAGCATAATGGCCGCTTCAACTATAAGACCGGCCAGGCCAAGGGCGCGCCGGTCTGCGTCAACCTCAAAACCTATCCGGTCAAGGTCGAGGCCGGGAAGGTGATGATCGATATCGGCTGAAGGCAAGCGGAGCGCATCGCGGCGTTCTCGGAAAATGTCGGCGACGTCAACAGCGGCGCCTATCCGGAAGACCGGCACATCGTGCATATGGATCCAGACGAGCTCAGGCGTTTCATGAAGAAAGTGGACGCAAGAGCCTGAACGGGCACTGCGATGGGTCTGCCTGGTTTGCCGCCAAGTGCAGCAGGTATTGGGCCGGCCTTGCGGCCCGAGCCGGTAAGCTTTCGTCGAGAGATCGGCGCCTATTTCCGTAGCTTGACCACGCCCATCAGGACCTCCGGATAGGTTGCGGCCATCATCCCCTGATCGGCCTGCGCGGCAAAAATGGCGGTGCACCGTTCGGCGTTGAATCGGAAACGGCGTCTGTATTTTTCCTTGTTGAAAATGATCCCGGAGAGTCCGTCGAATTTGCGGAGCAATCGCTTGCGCAGACCTCTCGTCCAGAGCGGACGCTTGAACCGATCGAGCCAGGGCGTATCTTTCGCCAGGTTGCGATAGATCGCCATCGCGGCGAGTTCCACTCCTTCAGGGCTTGGCCACCACGGCTTTCCGAAGGTGAAATGACGCGCGAAGGCTCTACTGAAGGGTATCTGGCTGGAATAGTTGGTCTGCAGATTCCAGAGCGGATGCATCGTTTGCCAGCGTCCGGCAAACGCTATGTTGAGCGCTCCCTGATCGAGCTTCGGTACCCGCCGCAGCGCCAGTTCGCGCGCCCGCTCCAAGAGCCCCTCGGCGCGGATCATTGGCATGTTCAGCACCAGTATGCCGGCGTTGAAATGCGATGAGCCGGGCTCCATCTCAAGAGACTCACGGCAGCTCGGATCGAAATAGGTCTGTTCGTCATGGGCCGCCAAGAGTGGGGCATTCAGTTCAACATCGGCCAAGTCGGTGATCGACCGGTTGAAGATAACATCGGTGTCCACATAGACGAGCCTGTCGTAGGGCTCGAATACCGCCAGCTTGTCGGCAAGCAGGCGAATGTAGGTTGCTACGCTGAGGTGACCGGGATCGAAATCGAATTCCTTCATGAGATCGGACACGTCGACGATCTTGACGGCAGCCCCGAGCAATCGGTCCGCGACCGGCAAATCCTCAGTTCCGGCGCCGATATGAAGGATGAAACCGTCGATAGGCGCAGATACGTCCAGTATGCGCCGCGCGCCCAGAACAGCGTATGGGAAATTTTTTGCGTCTGCCGCCAAGACGAAGCAGGAACGATGCAATTGAGCCACCCCTTATATGCCCTTGGCTCTTCATATCCGAACTCATCGTGCAACCCAAGAGGGTGCCGAGGGCGCCGTCCGGCGGGCCCATAAGCGGCGGAGCCCGGCCATCCGATTCGGGGCGAGCGGCCAGTTGGCCTGAGGGTTGGCTTGGGCAGGTGGTGATCTCGATCGTCCGCAACGATGCGGTGCCCTGATCTCGTTTAGTCGAGCAGTATTTGGTGCACCGCAGGGAGCCAATACCCGTCGGCGAGCACCGCATGGAGCGCATCGGCATGGGATCCGAGCGGCCGGTCTTCCTTAAGCGTCGGCACATGGGCGCGGACGGCCGCGTGGATCGCGCTGGTGGCCGGCGCAAGTGTCAGACCTTCGCGAAGATCGACGGCCTGTGCGGCGGCCATAAGCTCCAGGGCGATCAGCCGCCGCCACAGTACGATCATCTCGACGCATTTGGCGACGGCGAGGGGAGTCTGCGTCGCATGATCCTCAACACCTTCGGACACGGGCAGGAAGTCGAGCATCACCGGATTGGCCTTGTGGCGGATGGCGGCCAGGATCGCCGTCACCGTCTTCTGCAGCGGCACGAAGCCGGCGGACGCGCCGCCGATTGGCGACAGATATTTCGGCAAGCCGTGGCGGGTTGAGCCGGTGAGCTGGATGAAGCGCGCGGCCGACGCCGCCGCGCATTGCGCAATCGCCAGACCTAGCGTCTCGAAGGCGAGCGACAGCGAGGCGGTGTGGAAATTGCCGGTCGACAGCACGAGTGAGTCGTTGGCGAGCACCAGCGGGTTGTCGGCGGACGCGTTGAGCTCGATCTCGACCGTGAGCCGGGCATGGTCGATCGCCTGGATGAGCGCGCCGTGGATCGAGGGCATGCAGCGGATCGACAGCGGATCCTGAAGGGTGGTCGGCGCGGGCGTCGCGTCGCGGGTGAGCAGGTCGCGCAACGCCTTTGCCGCTAACTGCTGGCAGGCGGCTGGACGCGCCAGATGCAGGCGCGGGTCAAGGATGGTGCGGTTGGCCCCGAACGCTTCCATGGTGAGCGCGCCCGCCTGCTCCTGCTGTTCGAGTGCCGACAGCGCGTCGATGAGCGCCAGCGCGCCGGCGCCGGTGGAAACCGCGGATGCGTTGATCAGCGACAGACCATCCTTCGGTGCCAGGCTGACTGGCGCAAGCCGCGCCATCATCAGCGCCTTTGCCGAAGGCATGCGCCTGCCCTGATAGTCGGCATCGCCTTCGCCGATCAGCGTGTGGGCTATCGCGGTCATCAGCACCAGGTCGCCGGCGCCGATCGAGCCCAGCGACGGCATCACCGGATGGATGCCGGCGTTGAGCAGATCGACAAGCGCGGTGAGGACA
>NZ_RZSN01000183.1:0-11122 GCF_003997315.1 Mesorhizobium sp. M1A.F.Ca.IN.020.04.1.1 | reverse complement strand
TTGTCCCCGGATTGTTCAGCACCATGCCGCCGACCGAGATCAGGCAATCGGCCTGGAGCCCCGCCGATCCCTGCACCTTGATGGCGTCGTTGGCGATCGAATTCGACATGACCGAGCAGCCCTTGAGCTTGACGCTTGTGCTGCCGGAAAAGAGCGCCGCCTGGCCAGCCGACTTGCTGAGCGCCAGCACGCAGGCATTGGAGCCTTCGGTGATGAGCGCCACCGCCCTCGCCTTCTCCGACACCTTGCCCTGCGTGAAGATCTGGGTGAACAGCCGGTCCAACTGTTGGGTCAGGATCACCTCGACAGCTTTCTTGGCGGTGTTCGGCCCCGAGGTCGGCGGGTCATTGACGACGACGGTTGCTGCGGCCAATGCGTTCGAGGCGACCGATTGCGTCGCGGCCGCCACGATCGTCGGCTTGTCGGATCCGGCGACTTTCTCCAACGCGGCGGCATAGGCGGCCGCATCCGCCCCCGCCTGTAGTTTCAGGCTCGAATAGTACCAGTAGGACGTCTCGACGCCGAGCCCAGCCCCGCCGACGACGATCGGCAGGGTGAGCGCGAAGATCGTCGCAACATTGCCGCTCTCGCCGCGCCGCAGGCGGCGGGAGACGAACTGTCTGAAAATCCGACCGAATGTGTTCATGGCCGAGCGCGCCCAAGCTATCCCAGCCACCACGTTCAACACCCGGCGATAAACGAATGGCTAATTTTTTTCCTCGACTTGCGATTTTCAGACCCTTGCATGCATATTTACCGCCCTGCGCGGCCACGACTCAGACTTAGGTCCCACTCTATATAGGACGTTAGGTCAAGCTGCGGATAAATCAGCGATTTTAGCTTTTGCTGCATTTTATCTTTTTCGGAAATCGGTCGTAGAGACGGCTGGAGTAGTGTCTCTGCCGTTTCCGGCGAGGGGTGCTGCCATGATCAGACGGTTCTGGGCTTCGACGCGCGGCAATTTCGCGCTGGCGACCGCAATCGCCATGGTGCCGCTGATGCTTGTCGTGGCCGGCGCCGTCGATGTGGCCGGCACGAGCGACGACGCGGCGCAACTGCAGAACTCGCTGGACGCAGCCGGGCTGGCGGTGGGCACGAAATACCAACCGACCATGTCGGCCGGCGATGTGCGCCAGCTCGGCCTGACTTTCTTCTCAGCCAATCTGAGCGTCGCCGATGCCGGCGAATATTCGGGCAGCGTCGGGGCCTTCCAGGCAGCGGCCAGCGGCGATCCGAGCGGCTACACCATCGCCCTGTCGTCGAGCATCAGCCGTGCGGCTTTCATCAGCGGCGCGCCGGCCTGGCAGGCGACCCGCTCCGCCTCCGTCGAGGTCAAACCCGGGGCGCAAGCGTGCGTTCTGGCGCTCGATCCGCATGTTGGCTCCGCCGTCAACCTGCAGGGCTCGACCAATGTCGCGATGAACGGCTGCGTGATCGCCGCAAACTCGGACGCGGCCGACGCCATCGACCGCGGCGGCTCGGCCCTGCTCAGCGCGGCATGCGTCTCGACGGTCGGCTCGACCTCGGGGATAACGCCGCCCAACGCAACACTCTCGTGCGACGCACCGCTCGAAAACCAGTACGCATCGTTCGACCCGTTGGCCAATGTCACCCCGCCCGCTTACGGCATGTGCCAATCGATGCCGAACGGCAAGACGGTCACGCTTTCGCCCGGCACCTATTGCGACAAGACCTGGTCAGGAAAGATCACGCTTAATCCGGGCGTCTACATCCTGCGCAATGTCACCATAAAGCCCGGCGGCAACGGCAGCCTCACCGGCCAGGGCGTGACGATCTTCCTGATGGAAGGCTCGCAGCTCTACATCAATGCCAATGAGCAGGTGAACCTCTCGCCGCCGGCCAGCGGCGCCTATGCAGGCATCACCATCTTCCAGGCCAAGGGCAACACCTCGGCGCTGACGATCAACGGCGGATCCGGCTCAGTGGTCAGCGGCTTCATCTATGCCCCCGACGCGGCGATCTCCTATGCCGGCAATTCGGACATGAACGCGCAGGGCAATTGCCTGCGGCTGGTCGGCAATACCGTAGGCATGACCGGAAACTCGGCGGTGAAATCGGACTGCGCGGCCGAGCTCGGCAATCGCGAGATGTATGCCGGCAGGATGATCACCCTGGTTAAATAGCGCGGCTCTTCCCTCGAGGGGAAATCAGTACTCGCCGACGATATCGGCGCCCGGCTGTTCGTCGAACAACACCGCGCAGCCGCGCTGCAGCGCCACCTGGCTCAACGCGTTCGCCGCCGCTTCGTCGGACGAGACGAAGTCCCCGGTCAAGACGCGCAGTTCCTCGACGGCTTTCGACATTGAAACAAGGCGCCCAGCCGCGCCATCGCTGGCGCAGGCGTCGACGACGCAGAGAAGATCGATCAGTTCGAAGCTGTCCATGGCGGCCTCCGCCCACAGGATCCCTTCGCGGAAGACAACGGCGTGACGGGCGGCCGGGTTCCGCTCGGAGTGGTGCATCATGATTTGGCGACAGCCTGGGCGGCCCGCGCCGAGATCGAGCGAAGCGGCAGGCAGGGCTTAAAAGCACGTCGCGCACGCCTGTGGTCGGATCGACCGGCAAAAGCGCGGCGAACAGGTTCGCGAATCTCGGCAGACTGCGGGATTGTGGGAGTTGCCCGCCACATCGCAGGAAATGGCGGGCAACTCCACTTTCAAACCGCCGATGAAGGGACGTTACTCGACGGTTGTGCCACAATGAGTTGTGGGCCTACTTGTTTCCAGAAATCGCCCATTCGGACCTCTGCGCTCAAAGGTGCGGCCTCAGGTCCCGCCTGACAAGGGACCGTGGCCCGAAAGCAGGAACATTCCAGCTTTGGCGCCGTTGCCACGACATCCCAATCGGCAGAGGAGAGGAAACCATGGCCGACAGACCTACAGTTGTAAACACCAGTGGCGGGGGCGGCGCCGGCACAGCCGTGGCCATCGTTCTTGCCATCATCGCGATCGTGGCCCTGCTGTTCTTTACCGGCATCATCAATGTCGGTGGCCGCACCGGCGGTGGCGGATCGACGGATGTCAACGTAAAGCTCGATGCGCCGAAGGTCGAGGCGCCCAAGGTGGAGACGCCTGCGGCACCGTCGACGACGCCGGCACCCGCACCGGCCGCACCGGCTCCGGCCCCGGCGCCGGCCAACGGCGGCTGATCCGCCAGGCGCAACCGGCAGGCCGGCTGCGCGTTTATCGAATGGCTACTCCAGCTTCGGCCCGCGCATTCCTCTGGTAGGCGCGGGCCCTTTTTCTCTCGGGCCCTCTTTTCTCGGGCAGGTCCGCTCAGTCATCCAATTCCATCGGCCGATGGCCCGGCCTTTGATGCCAGACGACCTGGCGGAAGTCCGTCAGTTCGACGACTTGGTCGCAGGTCGGACAGATATAGTTGTCGCAGCACTGGCGAAGCGCCGGCGGAGTGCGGCGCACTGCCCCGACCGGCGGACGGGTTTCCGTTTTTCCTACCTGATGAAGCATCGATTCCTCCCAGTTTTTCTGATTTTTCGAGTATCGCCTTCCACCCGGCTTGGCCTCGCCTATGGCGGTTTTGATGGGCGCGGTGAGCGCGCGCCCGCGAGCGGAAATGAAAATGGACTATCGCGGACGGGGCCTGGCTTTGCCGCGGCGCTATTGGCGAAATTCACTTGCCGAGGGTTCACAGGATTCTCCCCAAGGGGCGAGAAACGGGGTGGCCCCTCAACCACCGTCGTGCCAGGCGCAAGGAACAGCAAAACACCGGCAGAGCGTGCTTGCAATAGGGCCTGCGCGGCAAAATCGATTTCGCGCCGCGCCCGGCAATTACATTAGCAATCATTCATTGAAAGGCGTATCAATCCAGCGGCGGTCGCCGACGATCGCGCGTCAGGCCCCGCTTGCAATCCTTGGAAATGGGAGGATGCCATGGCCGAAGCTGCAATGAAGGTCACCAAGCTCGAATCCAAGTCGCATAACAATCCCGACGAGGTTCGCTCGCCCGCCAAGACCCGCGTCGAAGTGGTGCGGCTGCCGGGCTACACGCTCGGGCGGCTCAACATGGAGCCGGGCTGGAGATGGTCCGAATGCGTGAAGCCGGTGGTCAAGACCGACAGCTGCCAAGTCTCGCATGTCGGCTATGTCGTGTCCGGGACGATCACCATACGCATGGACGATGGGACGCAGAAGACCTTCGAGGCCGGCACGTCCTATACCATCCCGCCCGGGCATGACGCCTGGGTGGAAGGCAATGAGCCATTCCAATGGCATCGAGGTGCTCAGCGCCGAGCAATACGCCAAACCGGCCTAGCGGCGGCTGTCGGCGAAGGGACGGCCGATCCCCCATGTGGGACGATCAGAGGGGGCGCTGTCCCGCCATCGTCTCAGAACCTGGATCTCCGGCTCGGCCGCACTTCGTCATCCTGGTCTTCGCGCGTCGCTCGGCTCCTGACTTCGTCCTGGCATGACGCAGTTTTGGGCCGCGATCCTTCGCGCCCCTCCCTGGTCAGCGGTCAACCCGTCAAAGGGGAGCACACCGGCGCAACCGGTCAAAGCCCTTGGTTGTGACGGGTTGCAGATGTTCTCATACCCAGCTGGCCGGCTTGACAGGAAACTCCTTTTGTTCTCTTTATGTTCATACGCATTACCGCTTACAACAGTTGCTGCTAATGCTGCGATGCCGCAAAGCGGATGGATGGAGCCGGGAGCGCGATGGCCGCCACGAACGCCGCTTCGGCCGCTACGATCCTGCATGCCGATCTCGACGCCTTCTACGCCTCGGTCGAGCAACTGCTCGACCCGTCGCTGCGCGGCAAGCCGATCGCAGTCGGCGGCGGCGTAGTGCTTGCCGCCTCCTATGAGGCGAAGATTTTTGGCGTGCGCGGCGGCATGCCCGGCCGCAGGGCGCGCGAGCTCTGTCCGCAGCTCATCTTCGTCGGCGGCCGCTTCGGCGAATACCAGCGTCTCGGCGACGCCGCGATCAAGGTGCTCGACGATTTCACGCCGCTGGTCGAGCGCATCTCGATCGACGAGGCTTTCGCCGATGTCGCCGGCTGCACGCATCTGTTCGGACCGCCGGACGAAATTGCGCGAACCATCCGCCGCCGCGTGAAGAGCGAGCTCGGCCTGCCGATCTCGATCGGGGTGGCACGGACGAAGCATCTCGCCAAGATCGCCTCGCAGGTGGCCAAGCCCGACGGGCTGGTGGTGGTCGAGCCTGGCACCGAGCTTTCCTTCCTGCACGATTTGCCGGTGTCGCTGATGTGGGGCGTCGGTCCGGCAACCAAAGCCAGGCTCGCCGAGATCGGCGTCGAGACGATCGGGCAATTGGCGCGCACGCATAGCGGCGCGCTGGAGCGGCTGATCGGCCATGCCGCCGGCCAGAAGCTCGCGGCTCTTGCCTGGAACCGCGACCCGCGCCGGCTGGAGACGCATCGCCGCGCCCATTCCGCCGGCGCGCAGTCGGCGCTGGGCCGCAAACCGGCGCTGCCGCGCGTCTTCGTGCCGACGCTCCTGCATCTCGCCGATCGCGTCGCCAGCCGCCTGCGCGCCAAGGACCGGCCCGGCCGCACGGTGACGGTGCGCGTGCGCTTTGCCGACATGCGCGCGGTCACGCGCTCGGTGACGCTGGAGCAGCCGATCCAGGCGACGGCCATGCTCGCTGACGTCGCGGAAGAGCTGGTCAGAGGCGTGCTCGCCGCTCACCCGGGCGAACGGGAAATCTCGCTGCTGGCGATCTCGGTCTCGCATCTGGAAGAGCATGCCGAGCTGCAGCTCGAACTGCCGCTCGGCCTGGCGGACGAGAAGCTGAAGCCCGGCAGCCGCAAAGGCCTCGCCCGCTTCGGCGCCGACCGCGCCATAGACAAGATCCGCCAGCGCTTCGGCAAGCAGGCCGTCGGCTACGGCACCGTCGCGCTGCAAGCAGCGCGCTCGGTGCCGGATGAATTCAGGGAGCTGGCGGAGAAGGAGCTGTGAGGGAGGTGCTTCGGCATCTGCTCTGCGGCGCTGGAGATTGGCGAAAGCCGACGCGCCGTCCGATCTCCCCCTTGTGGGGAGATGTCGCCGAAGGCGACAGAGGGCGTCGCCGCGCGTGAAGCGCCGGCGTCGTCGGCGACGAAGACAATGCTGGCGATCTATGTGAGACGACCCTCTCTGGCCTGCCGGCCGTATCCCCCTCAAGGGTTGAGATCACGCGCTCGGTCGGCTGCCCTCAACCCGCCACCGCCCAGACCAGCCGCATCGCCGCGCTCATCGTTTGCCCATCTTCAAGCACCGTCAGCCCTTCGCCGTGATGCGCATCGACCGGGTGCGACACCGGCTCGAAGCAGAAGAAGTCGGCGTCGGATGACGGGGAATAGAGGATATAGACGCCAAGCTCCGGCGAGGCGGTGAGCGTGACCCCGATCCCCTCCTCGAGCTGCGCGATCGAGGCGCGACGATTCCAGCCGTCGAAGGCGTTGTTGACCCAGTCCCACGGCAGCGGGATGGAGCGCGAGAAATCCCAGGCCGGGCGCTCGCTCACGGGCACGACGCCGACCGGCAAATGGCGCTCGTCCTCCAGCCAGACACGCCCGGCCTTGGCCTCGAGCAGGGTTGTGTCGCCGCGCGGGAACCAGGGATGGAAACCGAGGCCGTAAGGCAGGCGCATGCCGGCGCGGTTCTCCACCGTCAGCCGCGCCTCCAGCGCGCCGTCCCGCAGCGCATAGGCCACGGTAGCCGCATAGCGGTAAGGACCGATCGCGCCCTCGTCGAGCACCAGCTCCGCCTCGGTGTCCGTGCGGCGGGCAAGCCGCCACGGTTTCTGGAAACCGTCGCCATGGATCGGAAAGGCTTCGCCCGGAATGTTCGGCGCGACGGCGTGGAAGCGGCCGTCGAAAGTGAAGCCGCCGCCGGAGATGCGGTTCGACCACGGCACCAGGAGTTGGCAGCCGGACGTGCCGGTGCCATCGCCCGGCTTCAGCAGCGGAACCGGCGCGCTGCCGATCACCAGCGCGTCATAGCGCGCGATCGCCGCGCCCTTCTCCGGCGCCAGCACCAGCCTCGCCTGCCCGTCGTTCAGCTTGACCGCGCCGGCCATATCCTCACCAGCCGCCATCGATGGCGATGTTCTGGCCGCTGATCATGTCGGAGGCGGGTGAGGCGAGGAACAGGACGAGCTCGGCGACATTGTCAGGCTCGATGCGCGTCTTGAGGCTTTGGTTCTCGAGGATCCAGTCATTGTACTGCTTCAACCGGTCGCCGAAGACGCGCGCCTCCGCCTCCGAGACCACCGCGCCCGGCGACACGGCGTTGACGCGGATGCCATGCGGCCCGAGCTCGCGCGCGAGCGACTTGGTGAGCCCGAGCATGGCGCCCTTCGAGGCGACATAGGGCACGTAGCCGTCCCAGCGGCCGTTGAGCGTGATCGAGCAGAAGTTGACGATCTTGCCGTAGCCCTTCGCCTTCATGCCCGGCGCGCAGGCCCGCGCCAGCGCAAAGGCGGCCGAGGAATTGACGCGGATCTGATCCTCATATTCGGCCAGCGAGAACTGCTCGAACGGCCGGTTGATGATCAGCGCCGCGTTGTTGATCAGGATATCGATCCCACCTTCCTTCGCCGCCAGCGCGGCAACGGCCGCTTCCGCATCGGCCAGCCGGTTGAGATCGCAGCCGACGAAGGCCATATCGCCCCTGGCCTGTCCGGCAAGTCTCGCCACCGTCTGCTCGGCATCGCCGATGTCGGGGCGGTCGAGCACCAGCACGCGCGCGCCGGCCCGCGCCAGCGTCACCGCCTGGGCCCGGCCAAGCGAGCCGAGGCCGCCCGTCAGCAACACTTTACGACCAGCGAGCGCCTTCATTGCCTAACCCCTCACAGGACAGAATGGACTTCGTCGATCGAAGTGTCGCCGATACGCTTGTCCAGCACCATCTCGCCGCGCGCCATCGCGACGATACGGTCGCAGCACTCGAAGACGTGGTGCATGTTGTGACTGATGAAGACGCCCGTCACTCCCTGTTCTTTCAGGCCGCGCACGAAGCCGATCACCTTGTTGGTCTCCTTGACCGAGAGGTGATTGGTCGGCTCGTCGAGGATCATCACCTTCGACTTGAAGTGCATGGCGCGCGCGATCGCGACGCCCTGGCGCTGGCCTCCGGAGAGCTCGCCGACGAGCGCATCGGGGGAGCGCAGATGCAGGTCGACATTGGCGATGGCGCGCACGCTTTCCTCGGCCATCTTCTTCTGGTCGAGGATGCCTACGCCGAGGATCGAGAACCGGATCGGCTCACGGCCGATGAACAGGTTGCGGGCGATCGACATGGTGGGGACCATGGAATTGTACTGGTAGATGGTCTCAATGCCGAGATCCATCGCGTCGCGCGGCGTCGCGATGCTGACCTCCCTGCCCTCGACCTTGATCTCGCCCTGGTCGGCGCGGTGGACGCCGGACAGGATGTTGATCAAGGTCGACTTGCCGGCGCCGTTGTCGCCGACCAGTCCGAGCGCCTCGCCGCGCTTGAAGTCGAGCGTGACGCCTTTGAGGGCATGCACGCCGGAATACCATTTGTGCAGATCGCGCACCGAGATGATGGCATCGCTCACGGCTCAGCCCTCCATCTTGATGGCCTTGGCGCGCTTGCGCATCCAGGCATTGGCCACGACGGCAAAGATGGTCAGGAAGCCGATGGCGAATTTGAACCAGTTGGCGTCGACATGGCTTAGCACAAGGCCGTTGTCGATGACACGGATGAGCGTCGTGCCGATGATGCCGCCCATGACAGTGCCGATGCCGCCGGCGAGCGAGGCGCCGCCGATGACGGCGGATGCCACCGCCTGCAGCTCCATCCCCTCGCCGATCGAAGGCAGCGGCGACCCCAGCCGCAGCACCTGCAGCATGCCGGCGAAGCCCGAGAGCACCGAGCACAGCATGAAGCAGACGATCTTTACCCTGGCAGTTGGGATGCCCATCGCGGCGGCGGCCGGCAGGAAGCCGCCGGTAGCCTTGATCCAGTTGCCGAAATTGGTGCGCGACAGCATCAGCGAGGTCAGCACCGCGACCGCGACGAACCACAGAAACGACATGCGGAACATGTTGCCCGGCCCGACGAAGGAAGTGAACAGCCAAGTCGGCAGGTCGGCGGGCAACAGCGGCGGAAAGCCGCCGGAAACCACAACGGTGAGCGATCGCGCCATGAACAGCATGCCGAGCGTGGTGATGAAGCTCGGGATGGCGAAGCGGATGGTGACGTAACCGTTGATGAAGCCGATGGCCGCCGAGACGAGCAGCCCGGCGAGCAGCGCCAGCGGGAACGGCCAGCCCTGCACCATCAGCACCGCCATCGTCATCGGCATCAGCGCGAAGACCGAACCGACCGACAGGTCGAACTCGCCGCTGATCATCAGGATGGTAACGCCGATGGCGACGAGGCCAGCCTCCGGCAGGATGCCGAGAATGCCGCGCAGATTGTCCTGGTTCAGGAACACGCCGTGGGAGCGGACCTGGAACAGGACGATGAGCAGCACCAGGAGGATCAGCCCGGCCAGTTCCGGCTTCTCAAGATAGGTCTTGAACAGGCGCTTCAATGAAAGGCTCCGGTGCGGTGATTGTGAAAGGTACTGTGGCGCCGCGTTCCTTCACACCCCCCTTTGTCCTGCCGGACGGTCCGGCAGGACAGAGGGGGGTGATGTCCCGCCAGCATTTCGGTGACGGGCGTCTCGGCCAATCTCAAAGGCATGCGACCTCAGCGCATGCCCTGCGCGGACAGCGCCATGATCGCATCGGCGTCCTTCTGGCGCACGATGCCCTGCCCCGTGTCGATGTCGGAAGGCGCAAGACCGAGCTTCTTGTTGAGATAGACTTCCATCACCGGCATGAAGCCCTGCATGTAGGGCTGCTGGTCGACCAGCGCCTGGACATAGCCCTTCTGCATCTGCTGCAGCACTTCCGGCACGAGATCGAAGCCGCCGAGCAGGACCTTGCCGGGCGCAACCCCGCGATCGGCCAGCACGCGCGCCACGCCGGCGCACCAGAAGCCGGTGTCGAAATAGGCCGTGGTGTCGGGATGCGCGTTGAGATAGGCGCCGACGCGGTCGGAAGTGATGGCGAGGTCGGTGCCGCTGTCGATGCGCTCCCACGAAACGTCGCGGTCCTTATGAGCGGCCTTGTATTCCTCGAGGAACTGCATGACGCCGGCGCCGCGGGTTTCCGACCAGTTCTGGCCCGGCGCCGAGATGCCGACCAGCACCTTGATCGGACCATCCTTCGGGAAGCTCTCGGAAATCGCCTTGGCGAGCGAGTATCCGGCTGGCTTGAAGCCCTGGCCGATGAAGGCCTGGCGCGCATTGCCCTTGGCGCCTTCGGTGTCGTCGACATTGACGGCGATCACCACCACGCCGGCGTCGCGGGCCTCCTTGATGACATCGTCGAAGGCATGGTCGTCGACGATGGAGGTGAGCAGCGCGTCGGGCTTGGCGGCAAGGGCCGCGCGCATGTTCGCGACCTGCTGCTCGATCGATCCCTCGGTCTGGGTGAAGACCATGTTGCAGTTGGCCTCGACCTTGGCGCAGCCATCATCGAAACCTTTCTTCACCGCCTGCCAGAATGTGTTGGAGGCCGACGAATGATGGGTAAAGACGATGTTGAGCCCGTCGGCTTTGGCGGCCGATTGCCCGCCGATGAGGGCGGCGCCGAGCAGAAGCATTGCTGTCAGTTTTCTCATGTTTGTTCCTCCCTATGGATCCTAGATGTGCGTCTTGGGCTAAATGTCCGTCTGGCTGCTGACGCGGCGGTGGACGGTGTAGGCCTTGCCAAGATCGGGACTGAGCGCCAGCCCGAGCCCAGGCCCCGGCGGCACGGTGATCATGCCGTCTTTCACCTCGGGCAGCGCCGTCACCAAGTCGCGGTACCAGGTGCGGTAGAAGGCGCGCACGCTTTCCTGGACGAGCGCGTTGGGCGCGTTGAGCGACAAATGGGTCGACGCTGCGAGCACGACCGGACCGGTGCAGTCGTGCGGCGCCACCGGCAGCCGCCAAGCCTCGGCCATCGAAGCGATCTTGCGCGCCTCCGACAGGCCGCCGCACCAGGAGATGTCGAGCATGACGATCCCGGCCGCTCCAGTCTCCAGAAGGTCGCGGAAAGCCCAGCGGCTGCCCAGCGTCTCGG